>DATDKB010000071.1:0-5491 GCA_036520255.1 Rubrobacter sp.
CGTACATGTAGGGCCAGTTGCGCGCGAAGACCGCCTTGTTGCCCAGGAAGGCCGGGTCCGTCGTCGTCTCCTGGTATGTGGCCACGGCCTCCGGCGCGACGCCCTTCTTTACTATGTTCTGCTCGGTGGTGAGGCCCTCTATCGCCTCGGGGCTGTCTATAACCACCTTGTCGGGATTGGCCGGGTCCAAGATGTCGCCGCCGTGGGTCCAGATGTATTCGAGGCCGTTGCACACCCCGCCCTCGTACTGGTCTCCCTGGAACACGAAGGCGTTGTCGATGCCCTGATCCTTCGCCGTCTTCATGCCCATCTCTTCCATCTCGGCCCAGGTCGCGGGCGGCTCCGAAAAGCCTGACTTCTCCAACAGGTCCGACCGGTAGTAGAGGACGCCGGCGTCCGTGAACCACGGCACACCGTAGATCTTGCCATCGTACATGAGGGACTGTATGGGCCCCGATAGGAACTTGTCTTGCTCGTTCTTGGGGAACCTGTCGGTAACGTCCAGTATCCAACCGTTGGCGGCGAACTGGGCGGGCCATATCACGTCCGCGCCGATCACGTCTATGTCGCCGCCGCCGGCCTGAAACTGGGTCCTGAGCTTGTCGAAGTAAGCGCCGGAGTCTGTCGGCATCGCCCTGTACTGGACCTTGAAGTCCTTGCTCTGCTTGTTAAACTTCTCCACCAGCTTCGTCAGGGTGCCGCTGGTGTCGGTTCCCATGGCGAAGATCAAGTCACCCGAGCCGCTGCTGCCGCCGCCGCACGCCGTGCTCCCCAGCAGCGCCGCCCCGGCCAACCCTGCGCCGCTCATCTTCAGGAAGTCGCGCCGGTTCAGCTTTCTTCCGGCGGACACGCCGGATCCCGTTACTCTACCGTACGTCATACTTGCACGTCCCTTTCTCCGAGGACACAACGCTCCGTGCATTACTCCTGCTACCGGCTACTTTCCTTGCCTCACCCCACTGACGAACACAGAAGCACGTATCGGGTCGACCGTGAGATCCGCACCCCGCACTTTAGTCCGACCCCCTACAAGACCGCCTGTTCGGTCTCCAGATCGAAGATCCGTATCTTGCTCGGGTCGACCACCAGGCGCATCATCTGACCCTCACGCGCCGTGCTCTCCGGCGCGACGCGAGCGACCATTAGGTTGCCGCCTACGTCCTCGGCCGACCCCCCCATGGTGTCCTGCTCGGCGCCGCCTTCAGCATCTTCGGTCATCTCGGAGACGCTCGACAGGTTAACAGCCTGCTCCCTGGGCGGATCAAAGTAGATGTACTTCTCGGATCCCATGCTCTCTATGACTTGTGCCTCGACATCCACGCAGCTCGAGCCCTCTGGCAAGCTGAGAGCCTCGGCCGCCTCGGTCTGGGCATCCTCCATGTGCTCGGGACGGATGCCGAGCACGATCTCGCCAACGTGCTCCCCAAGGTCTTTGCCCCTTCTCTCCTTGACCTCTGCCACCACCTCGCGGCTCAGAGGCAAGCGGGTGCTGCCAAAGGTGACTGCATAGCCGCCGTTCTCATTTTCCAGGCGTGCCCGGAGAAAGTTCATCGCTGGTGAGCCTATAAAGCCCGCGACAAACACGTTGTTCGGATGGTCGTACATTTGCTGCGGCGAGTCGACCTGCTGCACCTCACCGTCCTTGAGGACGACGATCCGGTCGGCCATAGTCATGGCCTCGGTCTGATCATGGGTGACGTAGATGGTGGTGGTCCCGATCCTGTTGTGCAGCTTGGCGATCTCCGTCCTCATCTGCACCCTGAGCTTGGCATCGAGGTTGGAGAGGGGCTCGTCCATCAGGAACGCCTTCGGCTCGCGGACGATGGCCCGACCGAGGGCAACCCTCTGCCTCTGGCCGCCCGAGAGCGCCTTCGGCTTCCTGTCGAGGAAACGCTCGATGGAGAGTATCCTTGCGGCCTCGTCGACACGCCGGCCGATCTCCGATTTGTCCAACTTCCTCAGCTTGAGGGCGAAGCCCATGTTTTCCCGCACGTTCATGTGCGGGTAGAGGGCGTAGTTCTGGAAGACCATCGCAATGTCCCGCTCGCGCGGCGGAAGCTCGTTGACGACCTGATCCCCTATGAAAACCTTGCCGCCGCTTATGTCCTCAAGGCCGGCGATCATGCGCAGCGCTGTGGACTTTCCGCAACCGGACGGCCCGACGAAGACCACGAACTCCCCGTCCGGAATATCCAGGTTCATCTTGTCGACGGCGATCACGTCCTCGCCGAAGACTTTGGTTACGTCCTCGAGGGTTACTTCAGCCATCTACTTCCTCCTTTTTTACCCGAACGCGCCGTTCCCCATTGCCTTCCGGGCTCTTGTACCCCTGTACCTGGCCACATTCTACATGTTGCTAGCCTGTCCCGCGCAAGCCGTACCTCTCCTTGACCCCGAGTATGCGCTCGACAGACTCCCTGATGCGGGCTTCGGGAATCTTCTCCGACTCGACGGCCCTCACGACGGCGTCGTAGGCCTCCGCCTGCTGCTGCGGCGCGCTCGAGACCACGAGAAGGTCGGCCCCCGCTCCGACAGCGTCGACCGCAGCATCGGCGACGGACCCACCACCCGTAACCCCCGTCATCGCGAGATCGTCGGTGACGACCACGCCGTCGAAGCCGAGATCGCCGCGTAACGCGCTTATGGCATCTTCTGAAAGGTTCGCGGGACGCTCGCGGTCGATGGCCGGATACACTAGATGCCCGACCATGACCATGGGTACTCCGGCGTCTATGGCGGCCTTCAAAGGCGGCAGGTCGTAGGTCCTGAGCTTTTTCGCGTCGTGCCTGACGACGGGCAGGCTAACGTGCGAGTCGGAGGTCGCGAAGCCGTGGTTTGGGAAATGCTCGGCCGCCGAGATCACGCCTTCCTCCCCGAAACCTCTTACGGCGGCGGCTCCCATCCTGGCCACCATCTCGGGGTCCTCCCCGTAGGAACGGTTACCGATCGCGGCCCCGTAGCAGGTGTCTACGACCGGGGCGAAGTCCGTGTTGATGCCTGCCCGCAGGAGCTGGCGTCCCATCCTGGCCGCGATGCGATGCGCCTCGTCGGGGTTCCCGGGTCTTCCGACCGCCGCAGCGGCGGGCTCGGGTGCGACCCAGGGCGCGGAGGCGATATCGCCCCCCTCCCGGTCCACGACGACGAAGAGCGGTACCGCGGGGTCTGTCTGCATGGAGAGCTTCTGGAGCTTGGTCACGAGCGACTCCGTTTGCTCCTCGCTATTCATGATGTAGCTGAAGAGGATCACACCTCCGATGTTCCACTCCCGTACCATCTTCTTGATGTGGTAATCGGGCTCGGTCCCGCCCACGCTGAGGACGAACATCTGGCCCACCATGTCCTCTACGCTCATGCCGGCTCATGCGGAGCCCCCTTCGTTCGTTCCTTTCCCCCGCTCTTGTGGGGCCGACTCAACTCTTCCACCGTCCGGCGGCTCGCCTTTGGATGTGCCTGCGCATCCGGTCATGACGAGGATCAGGGTCACGAACGCGAGCGCCGCGTGGAGCGGGCCGAGCATCCCGGACGAGCTGTGTGTTCGTATCAGAATCTGCTTTCGGTAACGGTGCTGGCAGTTTAGTGCTGAGAGCAAAGGAAGTCTCGGTTATGCTCTAGGTGTGATCGAGCTGTTCTACGAAGCCGGTACCCTGGTCGCCACCGGGTCCTCCAGGCTGCCGGAGCCTTTCGTGTGGGACGGAAGAACCCGCCAGTGGCGGGCCCCCGCGAGCGCCTACCGCGAGACGGTTCTGAGCCTGCGGGACTCGGAGGTCCCACATAAAGACCGGGCCTCCGCGTTCGAGAAGGTGCCCCTTGAGTCGCGCGTCGCTATGGAGCCACGTCCGTATCAGAGGGAGGCACTCGGCGCCTGGAAGCGTGTAGGGCTACGCGGCGTCGTTGTACTGCCGACCGGCGCGGGGAAGACGGCCGTGGCCGTGAGCGCGATGGAGCGCGTTGGGCGAAGCACGCTCGTCGTCGTCCCGACGCTCGCGCTGCTCAAGCAGTGGTACTCGGTTTTGCAGGACGCCTTCGGTGGCTCGGTCGAGGTGGGACTTCTGGGAGGCGGATACCACGAGATCACACCGCTCACCGTGACTACCTACGACTCGGCCTACATCCACGCCGAACGCTACGGGGACCGCTTCGCGCTCGTGGTCTACGACGAGGTACACCACCTGCCGGCCCCGAAGAACGCGATCATCCCCAGGATGCTCCTCGCACCCTACGCCCTCGGCCTCACCGCCACGCCGGAGCGGCCGGACGGCGGCCACGAACTCCTGCCCGACCTCGCCGGAAGGATCGTCTACCGGCGCTCGCCGGAAGACCTGGCGGGAACCTACCTCGCCCCCTTCGAGCTGGTCCGGATACCCATAGAGCTGACGGCCCATGAGCGCTTCGACTACGCCCAGGCCGAGGCCGTCTACAGGGACTTCCTCGAAAAGCATCGGCTTCCGATGCGCTCTCCCGAGGACTGGCAGCGCTTCATCATGGTCGCCTCGACGAGCCATTCCGGGGGTAGGGAGGCACTGCTCGCGGCGCGCCGGAGGCGCGAGATAAGAGAGGGCGCCATGAGAAAGGGCGTGACGCTGGAGACGCTTCTCAGGCAGCACTGGGACGACCGCATCATCGTGTTCGCCAAGAGCGTCGATGAGGTCTACGCGCTCAGCCGGAGGTTCCTCATCCCCGCTGTCACCTACGAGACGCCGGCCCGCGAGCGCAAGGAGATCCTCGACCGATTCAGGGAAGGCCGTTACCGCGCTGTGATCGCCTCCGACGTTTTGAACGAGGGGGTTGACGTTCCGGACGCGGGGGTGGCCGTGATCCTGGCCGGCAGCGCATCCCGCCGCGAGTACGTCCAGCGCCTCGGTCGCATCCTCCGCCCCCGGGAGGGCAAACGCGCGATCCTCTACGAGCTCGTCACGGCCCAGACAGGCGAGGAGTTCACGGCCCGGCGCCGTAAAGAGGCCTTTATCTAATGCTTCGCAGCGAACACGTCATGGCCCGTTTGTATCGCGGCCGACTGATCCCCCACAGGCTCTCGCCCGACGACGGACGCGTTCTCGATGTCGCGGCGGAGCTCTGCGACCTCTACGCGGCCCACGTTGGCCTGCCCAGATCTGGCCTGGAGCGGGAGCTGGCACTGAGAGAGGAAGAACTCGGGCCCGGCCTCGACGCCCGCAGGGGGTTCAGGATCGTACGCGCCCTCTCGAAGCTTTTGGAGGAGCGTACGGGTTGGGTCGCGCCGACCGAGGCCGACCCTTACACGCTCCGCACGCGCGTCTTCGAGCTCGCTGCGGCCCTGCCCGAGCCGCCCGCCGAGGAGCGCGGTCTTCTGGAGGCCCCGACGCGCGGGGACGTGCTCTCGCAGGTCGCCCTGGAGACCGGGGTCGAAGACCCGGAAGCCTCGATGTACGCGGACAGGCAGGGCGCGCAGCTCCTCGGCGAGTTCGACAGGCCTGCGCCCGAGGAGCTCGTCCGCCGCTACAACGTCGCCCAG
>DATDKB010000072.1:0-5509 GCA_036520255.1 Rubrobacter sp.
CCGCGAAGTACGCAACTATGGGATCGTTGGGCGCTATCTCCAGCTCGGGGCCTGCCTCCTGGGGCGGAGCCTCGACAACCGGCTCGGGGACCTCTTCCTGGGTCTCTCGTCCGGCGCCGCCGAAGAGACTTTGCCAGAAACCCTGCCTGCTTCTCTCTTGTGTCTCCTCTTGTGTCGTCATCTGACCTCCTCGATCCCGATTCTAGTCGGCTAACGTCTCCCAGACGTTACGAAAAGCGTTACGAAGTTGTATTCGTCAGAAATATTCGCGGTAATTGTCTCACGTCCTTCCCTTACAGGTCCCGTCCTGCGGACGCAACCACAGGGCGACGAGGGCGCGGTTCACGATCCTGTCTATATCGTAGAGCCGGTAGCGGAAGATGGCGATCCCCGTGGCGACTGAGATCGAGGGGGTGACGACAAGCGCAGAGGCGGCGACGGCCACCTCGAACACCCCGCCCTCGGGGTTCACTAGCTGCTCGAACAGAAGTAGTCAGGTGAACGTCAGGGCGGCGGCGGAGGCGAACTACTTGTCCTGCTGCCGCTCGTCCCCCCTGGCCCTGCGGAAGCGCAAGAAGAGGGAGGTCACGGAGAGCAGCCCGGCCAGCAGCATCAGCGGGAAACCGGCCTGTAGGAGCGCCAGGAGCCATCCCGGCGGCTCGTCCGTGGTCCCCGTGCCCTCTAGCAGCCAGACGACGAGCGAGGCTGACACGGAGATCAGGCCGATGGAGAGCCCGCCGTGCTAGGCCTCCGGCCGCCAGCGGCGCGACGGCGGTCGTCCGTCGGGAAAGAGAAGTGGTAAGAACATCAGGATCAGCCCCGGCGCCCAGATCCATTCGGCCAACCACGACGCTCCGTCGCCGAACGGAAGCGAACCGGCCCGCGTGACGCGCGCTTAGGGTGCGTACTCGCCCCCGACCGTGGAGAGCGCCTGGAAGAGGGCGGCGCAGAAAATCCATCCCACGACGTTCTCCGGGCGGTAGGAGACGATGAGGGTTCTCCGACTACCGAGAAGCAGATCACGAGCACCATAACGGCGCCGTCACGCTCCCTGAAGAAGCCGAACAGCGTCCCGCCGGTTCATCAACGAGAGCAGGGGAGCGCACAAGGCCAGGCCCACGCACGAGACGCACAACGGCCAGGCTAACCAGGTAACGATCCTTCTACGAGTCGTCATCATGAAGCCCGACCACCGCCGGAAGTCCTCCTCTCCCTGAAACGATGGCACTACACAATGCCCTTCACGTCCCCCAAATGGACTATATTGACCTTGTTTTCTAGCCGAGTGCCGTCCGCCAGGCGTTACGAAAAGCGTCACGAAACCGTGCCCCCGGAAAAATTCAGTGAATCCGATGCTAACCTGTCTCCGAGGAGGTGATGAGATGTTGCGCGAGATAGAAGCCGATGCGGTCGTCGAGGCGGTGCGCGGCCTCTGCATCGAGGCAAACACGCGCCTGCCGCGGGATCATCTCTCGGCCCTGCGCCGGGCGCTCGACGACGAGGAGTCGGAGCTCGGCCGCGAGGTGATCGAACGTCTTTTGGAGAACGCCGAGGTCGCCCGCGAGCGGTGCATCGCCTTCTGCCAGGACACGGGATACGCCGTCTTCTTCGTCGAGTTGGGTAGCGAAACGAGGATCACCGGCGGCGAGATCGGGGCTGCCATAGATGAGGGCGTCCGCCGCGGCTATGAGGAAGGCTACCTGAGAAAGTCCATCGTCAGGAGCCCCGTGGACAGGACGAACACCGGCGACAATACCCCCGCCGTCGTCTACTACGAACCGGTCCCGGGCGACGGCTTGAAGCTGACCATGCTGGTCAAGGGCGCCGGCTGCGACAACATGAGCGCCCTGAAGATGCTCACCCCCGCGGAAGGCCTCCCGGCTATGAAAGAGTTTGTCGTCGAAACTATAGAGAAGGCGGGTCCCAGCGCCAGCCCGCCGCTCACCGTCGGGGTCGGCATCGGGGGTCCGTTCGAGAGGGCCGCGGTGATGGCCAAGAAGGCGCTCACGCGCCCGTCGGGTGAGCCGAACCCCGACCCCGAGCTTGCCGGGCTCGAGCGCGAGTTGCTGGAGGAGATCAACGCCACCGGCATCGGTCCCGCCGGCTACGGCGGCACGCAGACGGCCCTCGCGGTCCACGTCGAGAGCTTCCCGACCCACATCGCGGCCTTCCCTGTCGCCGTCAACCTCGACTGCCACTCCCACCGCACCGCCTCGACCGAACTATGAGCCCAGAGCCCATCCGGCTGGAGGCACCGCTAGCAATAGAGGATATCGTGTCCCTCAGCTCAGGTGACGTCGTGCGCCTGAGCGGGGTGCTCTACACGGCCCGCGACGCGGCCCACGCGAGGATGAAAGAGGCGATAGAGGCGGGCGAGCCGCTACCCTTCGACCTAGAAGGACAGGTCGTGTATTTCACCGGGCCAGCCCCGGCACGTCCTGGCCACGCGCTAGGGCCTGCCGGGCCGACTACAGCATCGAGGATGGACCCTCACTCGCCGATGCTCGTGGAACGCGGCCTGAGGGGCATGATCGGGAAAGGGTCGCGCTCCGTGGCCGTGCGCGAGGCGATGCGGGAGCACGGATGCGTGTACTTCGGGGCCGTCGAGGGCACGGCGGCACTGCTCGCTGACTGTGTAAGGGAGGCCGAGGTCATCGCCTACGAGGACCTCGAAGCGGAGGCGATCCGGCGCCTCGTCGTCGACGATTTTCCTGTAGTCGTCGTGAACGACCTCCACGGCGGAGACCTCTACAAAGAAGGCCGCGAGCGCTGGAGACGTTCGAGGGGCTGAGGTACTCCTGCTCGTCGAGCTTCCGAACGCAAGTATACGACGAGGCTTCCAGGTTAATCTGAAACCCGGATTCTGTGCTCGATCTTCTCGACGTATTGCTCGGGCTTCGTCTTGCGCTCGAGACCACCGGCGGACATGTAGCGGACCTTGCCGAATACCCCGCGTTCGGTCCAGCCGCGGTCATGCTGGCCGAAGACCCAGGCGACGTTGGCGAAGGAGTTGGGGTCGCGGCCGTCGAGGAAGTACTTGTTGTTCAGGTAGAGCGTGGTCTTGTAGGCGTGCTCGGGAGTATTGGACCACTCCAGGATTTTCTTCCCCCAGTACATGCGCATGTAGTTGTGCATGTAGCCTGTGTGTACCATCTCCCGCATTGCCGCGTTCCAGTACTCGTCATGCGTCTCGGCGTTCTCGAGTTGCTTCGTTGTGTAAACATACTCCCGCTCGTCCTCCTTGTGTTCCCGGAGCGTCTCTTTCGCCCAGCCGGGGAGGTTCGAGAACGAGTCGTAATCGTTGTTGTAGAAGACAAAGTTCATGGAGAGCTCGCGCCTCACTACGAGTTCCTCGACGAACGACTCGACGTTATCCTTTTTGGCCTTTGATCTCCTGGCTTCGAGGGCCAGCCAGATCGGGGAGATGTGCCCGAAGTGCAGATACTTGCTCATGTGTGAGACGTCGTCGGTCTGCGGCTGGTTGCGGTGTTCGACGTAGCTGTCGAAGCTCTGTTTCAGGAAACGGCGGAACATTTTCTTGGCCTCGGAGGTTCCGCCCCTGTAGAGGTGGCCAAGGGCGCCGACGCTGCGGTCGAGGTCCATGCCGCCTAGGACCTCGTCGATGTCCGAGAGGTCTAGGCCTGCTTGTTGCATGTTCGTGGACTGCTTTTCGACCTTCGTCGGCGTGAGCTCGACGAGAAAATCCTCTAGATACTCGCCTATCTTCGGCCTGAGCGTCCTCGCCGCGTGCTCCTGCTTGCCTGAGGCGAGCTCGACCGGCACGACCACGTCGGACTCGACCTGCGTCACGAGGCAACCAGCCTCCCCCGCGACCTTCTCGCGCCACCGCTTCTGCGGGCGCATGTAGCCCCGGTCAGTGACGATGAGGGAGGCGTCTCTGCCTGCGTCGATCGCTACATCATCTGGCGAGCCTTTGCGGACAACCAGCTTGATGCCCCGCTTCGCGAGGGCTTCCTGGGCGTCCTTCAGACCTTCGAGCATGAAGGCGTAGTGACGGAGGTTCGCCTCGGGGTAGTCGTCGGTGAGGCCGAAGACAACAAGCAGCCGCTGGCCCAGGTCGTTCGCCCGCTTCACAGCGTATTCGAGGGCGTGGTTTTGATCGGCGCGCTGGGAGGACTGCATCCAGTACAGGACGTAGTCACCGTCTTTCACATCCCCCTCGTTCAGGTCCTGTACGCGCTCGTCTCCTACTTGCCGCGTCGCCATCCGGTATCTACCTCCGAAACTCTCGCCTGAGAGCAAGCTTAGAGGAAGATGACCCTAACGAGTGGATCTGAAAACACAAAACGCCCCCCGTCATCAGGCGGAGGGCATCTTGCTAGCTGCGGAATCTACTCCGACGCGGCTTCAGGGTCAAAGCGTAGGGCGGCCGAGTTTATGCAGTAGCGCTGGCCCGTGGGAGCCGGTCCGTCCTCGAAGACGTGCCCCTGATGGGCGCCGCAGACCGCGCAGTGGACCTCGACCCGGCGCATAAAGAGGCTGCGGTCCTCCTCCGTCTCGACGTTGTTATCGTCGGCGGGCGCCCAGAAGCTCGGCCATCCGCTGCCGGAGTCGTACTTGGTGTCGGAGGAGAAGAGGGGCGCGTCGCAGGCCACGCAACGGTAGATGCCCTCCTCTTTGTTGTCGTTGTACTCACCGCTGAAGGGCCGCTCTGTACCCTTCATCCGCGTCACGTGGTACTGCTCGGAGGTGAGCTGGTCCTGCCACTCTTCTTCCGTCTTCTGTATCTTCCTTGGCGTATCAGTCATAACGCAATTTTAGCACGCCAGCTTCGCAGGCTTCTCAGCACGCTCCGGCCTGCGGCCTCCGCTTTCAGCACGCTTCGGGCTTGTCAGGCCCTTGCTTTCAGGCGTCAGCTTCTTCCGCTGCGGCCTTGCCCGGCTACGCCTGAGGAACGGCGGGTCGAGCTTACCGCTCGTGGCGATGCTCCTGGACGACGGCTAAAGGGAGCGTGACGATAGCGGGTACGGGCCCCGTACCCGCTTTCAGAGCGTGCTACCCGTACCGAGGACGGCTGTGACCTGGCTGGAGAGAACGCCGTCGTTTCCGTGAACCAGGGCAACGTTTGCGTTCTTTACCTGCCGGTCTTCGCACAGCCCTAGCTGGCCCAGGCTCAGACCGTAAGCGGACCGCAGAACGGGCCTAAGCACCGGTAGCCCTTGAAAGACGGCGCCTAGGAAGGTGGCCTGGGCAACGACGCTCACGGCGAGGATGACCCAACGGTAAGCCTGGTTCGCCCGGCCTTCTACCGGTAGTAGTTCACTCACTCTCGCTCTTTCCCCGACTACCCTCGATCACCGGGGGCTCGACCACTCTGGCTCGGGAGAACTCGGAGGTGTCGCCCGTAGCCTGATTGGTCGTAGTTGCGGTCACGAACTGTCCCTCGAAGACCCTCTGGAAAGGCGCGAAGCTAAAGGAGGCGTTGCCCTGCCTGTCGGCACTAACCTGCGTCTGCCCGAGGTTGATCTTGCCTTCGCCAGAGTGGGAG
>DATDKB010000073.1:0-7057 GCA_036520255.1 Rubrobacter sp.
GCTCACTCCTCTTTAGGAAGTCCTCGAGGGCCTCCCGCCTTATGCGCCAGTGCTTGCCGACCTTGAGGCAAGGTAGCTTCCCCTCCTTGCACCACTTGTAGACGGTGATCTCCTTCACCCCCACCATCCCGGCAACGTCCTCGGCCCCGAGGAGTTCACTTCGCGATTCCCTTTCCACGCTTCCCCGTCCCTTCGTGCTCGGCGGTCCTACACCTTTTGGCCCATTTTTCTTGATAATAGTTGATTATACTTCACTATACTGTACCATGCAAAACGCAAGGTTACCTAGCGCCGCGCGGGACGCGGCGGAAAAGAAAGGGGTCGCATGACCACCAGAGCCACCACCGACGGCACTGGGGCACCGCAGGTCCACAGGGCCGAGACCAGGGAGAGCACCGAGACCAAGTCGGCCTACAAGACCACCGAGCTGATCGTCTACGCGCTGGCCGTGCTCGGCGTATTGATCGCCTCCGCTATCGTCACCAACGCGAGCTTCGGGGCTGACCACGCGTGGCGCTACGTCACCTACCTTACGGTCGGCTACCTGATCAGCCGGGGCTTGGCCAAGGCCGGCTCCAGGGAGCCCTACAGGGACTAGTCGAGACTAGAAGACGCACCCAGAGCGACCACGGAAGGGCCGGGACCCCAAAAATTCCGGCCCTCGTACGTATTCCGAGGACCATACCGTCTCGAAGCGAACGGAGGGCACCACCTTTTGAGTCAGGAAAACGAGAGCTGTCTGGCGTGGTTGGGGAGGTCGCTGCAACGGCTACGCCCGGAGGGACAAGAGAAAATCGTGGGCTACCTCGAAGCGGTCCTGGAAGAGGTCCTCTTCGAGACGAAGGCGCACACCAGGGGTGCGCCCCGGCTCGTGACTTACCGCACGGAAGGCCGCTAGACGACATGGGAAGAGGGTGCCTTTTCTGGGTACTGGTGAGCGTCCTCTTGAGCGTTACCTTGACCGTCGTGGTCAACCTCGTCTTGTTCGCACTGTCCGGATAGAGACCGAAGGGGAGGACGCGAGTGGTACGTTGGGTTAGGGGAAGGAGCCGGGGGTGCTGCGTGGTCGTGCCCATCGGGTGCCTGATGGGCGTGACGCCGATCTTGGTGTTCTCTGGGCTGGGCTTGGCCCGGCTGCTCCGGAAGGGCGGCGAAACCCTCCACTAAGACCGTGCCCAAGAGGAAGCGATGGAGCACGCAAGAGGAACGCCAACCGGGATCGCCTCCCGGATCTCACACCCTAGAGAGGCGAACGCTATCCGGACCCTGGCACGAGAAGGGAGCGGAAGAAAGGAAGGACGATATGCAACAAGAGGGAACCGCTCAACGAGATGGACGCGAGGGCGCGCTCAAGCTGCTCTTGGGCAGGATCTGCTGCCTGGTGGGGCTACTCTTGAGCGCGGGAGGCTTCGTCGTGGCGATCCTGGGCGCGAGCGTGAACCTTTCTGCCGGGGCGGTGGGCATAGCGCTTGGCGTCTTGGGCTACTTTCTGGGCGCGAGGCGCTTAGGGGCGGCGAGCGTCGTCCTCGGCACCGCCGCCATCTTTTTCATGGCGGCCGCTAGCACCGGCCTGATCCCCGGCATCGCACCCTTGGGCCACGGATACAACTAGTAGGAGCGGTGCAAACTCTAGGTGCTCGACACAGACGAGGAGATCCCAGGGTGCGTTTGAGCGCTGTCATCCCGGCGCTCAACGAGGAGCGCCACCTGGGTGGGCTGCTCTCGGACATAGAGCGCCAGACCCGAAGCCCCGATGAGGTCATCGTCGTCGACGCCGGCTCCAGCGACGCGACCGTCCGCATCGCCGAGTGCTCACGGGCCGCGGTCCTCCACGGCGAGCCGCCCGTCGCGCGTGGCAGGAACCTCGGAGGCTACGCCGCGACGGGGGACCTGATCTTCTTCCTCGACGCAGACACCCGGCTGCCGCGAACCTTCTTCGAGGACTTCGTCTGCGAGGTCGAACGCAGGCGCCTGGACATCGCTTGCCCGCGCTACATCCCCCACGACTCCACGCCCGCGATAAAGGCGATCCACGCCTTCTGGAACGCGGTGCTAAAGGCCTCCGAAAGGACGCTCCCGTCGGGAGCCGGACACTGCATCGCGCTGAGGAGCGAGTTGTTCCGGGAGGGCCGCGGTTTCGACCCCTCCCTGAAGTTCGACGATATAGAGTTGGTGCGGCGCCTCTCGAAGGGGCGGTGCTTCGGCATCGTGGACGCGAGCGTCTTCGTCTCCGACCGGCGCTACAGGGAGGGGGGCACCCTCCGCACGTTCCTCTCACACCTGCTCATGGCGCCCGCCTTCGCCCTCGGCAGGTTCGAGTGGGCCAACAGAGTGGCCTACGAGTTCGGGGACCACAACCACTAGGCTAGAGAGAGCGATCGGGCAGTCGGCCGACCGAGCCACCCCGGACGTCTGCGCCATGAGAAGGTCACCCTTGGCCGCCGGCACCCGCAGGCGCGTGAATGTGGCCCATCGAGAGGCGCAGAAGACTTTATTCACCGGAGTGCGTGGAAGGGGTATTCTCCGAAGTTGGACTTCCGCTTTACGGCGTTCTGAGAAGTCCGTGTTGCCCCGGTCCGCCACCGAGGGCTTGAGGGCGCTTGGATTCGCAACCACTAGAATCCCGCCCGTGCAAGGCGGTGTCGGCGGGACCGCTCGATCGACCCGGAGGCGCGGTGGGTTAGACTGTTCGTCATGGCTACCGAGGTTTGGCTGCACGGCTTCTCTATCCCGCGCAGCACGGTCGACCTGGCCACGCGCGCGGAGGGCTGGGGCTTCGACGGGCTGCTGCTAGTGGACAGCGAGAACCTCGTCGGGGACCCTTATGTGGAACTCGCCCTGGCGGCGCGGGCGACCGAGCGGCTGCGCCTGGGACCCGCCGTGACCAACCCCGTCACCCGACACCCCGCCGTCACGGCCGCCGCCGTCGCCACGCTTCAGGTCGAGTCCGAGGGGCGGGCGGTCGTGGTGTTCGGGCGCGGGGACTCGGCGGTGCTCCAGTTGGGCATCCCCCGGCTACCACCGCCGAGCTCGAGCGGGGCCTGAGGGAGCTCCAAGGATTCCTGGGAGGCGAGGATGTGGAGCTCGAGGGTGATGGGCGGGCCCGCATGTCCTGGATCGGGACGATGCACTCGTCCAAGGTGCCGGTCTCCGTGGCGGCAACGGGCCCGAGGACGATCGCCGCGGGGGCGCGCCACGCCGAGCGCGTGGATTTCACCGTGGGGGCGGAGCCTCGCCGGATTTCGTGGGCGGTGGGGGAGGCGCGCCGGGCCACCCCGGAGGGCGAGGACGCCCTGTCTCTCGGGGCGTTCGTCCACTTCGCCGTGAACACCGACGCGGCGGTCGCCCGGGACATGGTGCGCGGCAGCGCGGCGATCTTCGCGCATTACGCCAGCGAGGGCTCGCTCGGCGTGCTGCTCGCCGAGGATCGGGAGGTGGTGGAGCGGGTCGGCGAGGCTTACGACGAGCGCACCCACGGATTGAGCGACGCGGGGCATGCCGAACTGCTCCCAGACGATTTCCTCGACCGCTTCGCCGTGGTGGGCGACGCCCAGACGTGCACGAGGCGCCTGCTCGAGCTGCTCGCGCTGGGGCTGGAGCGGATCGTGATGGTCCCCGGGTCTCGGGACGCCGATCCCGCCCTGGTCGCCGAGTCCAACGAGCGCTTTGCGAGTGAGGTGTTGCCCGCGCTACGCGACTGAAGTTTCGACGATGCGGTCAGGGACGCGGCGCACGGCGCGTCGATCGGGGACAAGATGCCCCGCTTCGGGAGCGGGGACCCCGCTCCCATTCACCGGAGTGCGTGGAAGGCTTTAGCCTGTTGAAAAACTCCTTTGCTGGTCGCTTTCGTCCCATATCGGGCACCAAACGCACCGATTCGGGGGCATCCGGGGCCCGATTCTTGGGCGCAATCGGCTCGATGCCGACTTTTCAACAGGCTGGCTTATTCTCGGAACTTCGTCTAAACGAAGTTCCGAGAAGTTCGACGGGGGGCTGCGCGGTTCGCGGGTGGGGGGACCCAAGAGGATCGGCTCCAAGAGTCGCGTACGGAATGGTTCGTTGGGAGGCTACGCGACCCACCCTGGCAGTGGTAGGCTGTCGGTGTTCTGACGCTAGACAGAGGGGGGCACCGTGAAGTTGAAAATAGACCGTACGGCGCTCGAAGAGCTACGAGCGGGTTTGCGTGGAGCCGCCTACGTGCCCGAAGATGAGGGCTACAACGAGGGACGGCGCGGCTTCAACCTCAACGCCCACCAGGAGCCCGCGCTGGTGGTGATGTCCGAAGGCGCCACCGACGTGGTGGCCGCCGTGCGCTTCGCCCGCCAGCAGGGCTTGGGGGTGGGGGTGCTGGCGACCGGCCACGGCGTCGCCAACCCCTGCGACGCAGGCGTCCTCGTCAACACCTCCCGCATGCGCGGCGTGAGCGTGGATCCTGCGTCGCGGAGTGCCAGGGTCCAACCCGGGGCCCTCTGGTCGGACGTGATCCCCGAGGCCCAGAAGCACGGGCTGGTGGGGCTCGCGGGCTCTTCCTCGGGGGTTGGCGTCGTCGGCTACACGCTGGGCGGGGGTTACGGCTGGCTGGGCCGCAAGTACGGCTTCGCCGCGGAGAGCGTGCGCGAGGCCGAGGTAGTCACTGCCGATGGAGAGCAGCTCAAGGCTAGCGCCGGCGAGAACGCGGACCTGTTCTGGGGCCTGAGGGGCGGCGGGGGCAACTTCGGCATCGTCACCTCGCTCGACTTCGCCCTCTACCCCATGGAGACCGTCTACGGCGGGGGTATCTACTACCCCGTCGAGAAGGCACCCGAGGTTCTCGACCTCTACTCCAGATGGGTCTCCGACCTTCCAGACGAGATGACCTCTTCGGTCACGTTCCTGAATTTTCCTCCCCTGCCGGCGCTGCCGGAGGCGCTACGCGGCAAGTCGGTGATCTCGGTTCGGGCCTGCTACTGTGGGAACCCGCCCGAGGCGGGCGAGGGGCTGATGCGGCCCTGGCGCGAACTCGGCGAGCCCATCATGGACGCTTTTAGGACGATGCCTTGTTCGGAGATGGACTCCATAAGCATGGACCCGACCGATCCCGTGGGGGCTTACGGACACGTCGAACTGCTAAGGGACCTCTCGCCGGATACCATCGCGACGCTCGTGGAGGTTGCCGGAGCCAACTCCGATACACCGCTTACCTCACTAGAGTTGCGCGAGCTCGGGGGCGCGTTGGCGTGCACACCCTCCGATTTGAGCCCCATCGGACGCGTGGACTCGGAGTTCATCATGAACGGGATCGGGATGACCCCGACGCCCGAGGCGGCCAAGAAGGTGCAGTCCTACCTGGCCTACGTGGCAGAGTCCACACGAGCGCACCAGACCGGCGCCACCTACGCCGACTTCCTCGAGCTCGACGGCGCGACGCCCGAGCGCGTCAAAGCCGCCTACTCCGAGGAGGACTGGGATCGTCTCGTCGCCCTCAAGGACCGCTACGACCCCGAAAACACGTTCCGCTTCAACCGCAACGTACCCCCCTCTTCCGGCACCCGGTAGCGGACGCGCGCGGGTCTGCCTCCCGAAGACCCGGTGGGTCGCCCGAGGGACCGCCCCTACGAGGAGCGCACGCAGATCTCCAGGTATGAGTCCTCGTCCGAAGGTGCAAGCGGCCTTAGAAGGGCTTGTGAGCTTTCTCAGGGGCCGTGGCGCCCGTGTTAGGGTCGCCTACCTGCCCGACTCTGCGGGTGGCGGCAAGCAGAGTGTAGACGACTTCCTGGCAGCCGGTAAGGAGATACGAGACCTTGATTCATTCATGCACCAGGGTCTAAGGCAAAACTTGCTGCCGGCGAGCAAGCCCTTATCGGAGATCGGGCCGGAGTGGGTCGAGTGGCTATGGCGGCGGCGCGTCCCCAAGGGCAAGATAACCGTACTGGACGGCGACCCGGACAACGGCAGGTCGGTCCTGACGACGGATCTCACGGCTCGTGTGACGGCCTGCTTGGCTCTTCCCGACGGAACCCCGACGGAGGCGGCCGGGGCCGTGATCGTCTCCGCCGAAGACGGCGCCGCCGACACCATACGCCCTCGCTTCGACGCGTCAGGCGGCGACCCGAGCCGCGCCCTCTTGCTAGGGGACGATGAGCCCTTCGCCATACCGGAAGACATCCCCATTCCTGGAGCGGGCGATCAAACAGGTTGGGGCCGCCTTGGTCGTGGTAGACCCGATCATGGCCTTCCTCTCAGGCGACGTGAACTCCAATCGCGACCAGGACGTGAGACGCGCCCTCACACCCTTCAAAAGGATGGCCGAACGCACTGGGGCGGCCGTGGTGCTGGTGCTGCGCCACCTCAATAAGTCGCAAGGCGGAAACCCGCTATCCCGGGGTGGAGGTTCTATCAGCATCATAGGAGCAGCCCGCTCGGGGAAGGTGGTGGGCTCCCACCTGGACTCGGACGAACTGCGGGTGCTTGCCGGGCAGAAGAATAACCTATCGCTACCCCCTCGGAGCCTGGCCTACAGGATAGAGTCGGCAGAGAACGGGCCCGCCAGGATCACCTATAGGGGTTTCTCGGAGGCGACGGCCGCGCAGCTCCTCCGCGTACCCGAAGGAGAAGGGGAGAAGTCGGCGCTCGCGGAGGCAAAGGAGTTCCTGACATCGGAGCTCGCCCGGACCCCCGTGTCGGCCAAGGCGATCAAGAAGAGGGCCCGGGAGGCCGAGATCTCAGAGCGGACCTTGAAGAGGGCCAAGCAGGTGCTGGGGGTGAAGTCCGAGAAGGAAAGCGATGGATCGTGGACGTGGAGCCTGCCGGATAAGGACGGCGTAGGGGGCCAAGGCACCTCTGATGGCAATGTTGGCCCTCTTTCCGGGTCAGGTGGTGGTGATGGACAACCTCTCTTCTCACAGAGGCGGGAAGGTCAGGGAGCTCATCGAAGGCGAAGGTTGCGAGCTCCTCTACCTGCCGCCCTACTCGCCCGACCTCAACCCCATAGAAGAAGCTTTCGCCAAGCTCAAAGCGCTGCTGCGGAAAGCCGGGGCGCGCACACGCGAGGCGTTGATCGAGGCGATGGGCCGAGCGC
>DATDKB010000074.1:0-12685 GCA_036520255.1 Rubrobacter sp.
CAAGGCGCTCCATACCGCTTTTTTCGTCTGTTTGTGAACCAGTTACATCCGCGTTAAGAACGTGTTACGAACTTGTTACGGCGTGTCTTTGGGCGCCAGATAGCCCGTAGATGCAGGGGTTTTGCGATGTGCGGCCGGCCCGGGTTTCTAGCTCGAAGGAGGTTACTGGTCTGTGTCGAAGGAGCGTCTATAGCGTTCGATGCGGTTCTCGAACTCGGGGAGCTTGCGGTCGGAGGAGCGTTGCGCGCCGCGGGGCATCTTCCCGCTGGCGGCGAGTTGTGTGAAGGCCTTGCACACCCTCAGCGCTTCGGCGGGGTTGCGGCGGCTTTCGCAGATGGAGGCGAGCCGTTCGTAGGGATGGCTTCCGACGAACCCTTCGGAGACGCTCGTCTCGAGGAGGTCGATGGCCCGTTCGGCGTCGCCCCCTTGCATGGCGCGCTCTGCCTCCTCGTTGCGTTGCATCGCGGCTTCGAAGAAGCGGAGGGGATCTTCTTCGGTCCCGATCCTCTCCCGCTCCTCCTCGTCGAGTCCATAGAGCGGCGACGGCCCGCCTGTGCCCCGATCAGGGCCTCCGAACATGCTCTTCAGGCGCCTGAAAACCAACCTCTTCTCTCCCGATACGCTCATCCGAGTATATCCAAGCTCGCTAGCACATCAGCCAGTCAGCTTTGTCTTCTGGCTGATGTGCTAACCGGCTGAAATGCTAACATCTCTGCTCGCTCGCACGGACCGAGGGGGATCAGTTGGCTTACGAGTTCGCCAGGTATTTGAAGGTCAGGGGGGCCTGGGACGCGGGATGGTCGCCGGACGGGAGAAGGGTCTCTTTTATCACGGAGATCACCGGCGTACCCCAGGTGTGGGAGGTAGCTTCCGAAGGTCCCTCGTGGCCCGATCAATTGACGTTTTACGAGGAGCGCGTCTCTTACGCGGCGGACTCGCCGGCGGAGGACGGGATCCTCTTCGGCATGGACGCGGGCGGCAACGAACGCTCGCAGCTCTTCCTGCTCAGGGATGGCGAGGTTACGGATCTTACCCGCGCCCCCGATGCCATCCACTACCCCGGCGGGTTCTCGCCCGACGGGCGGCGCATCGCCTACACGGCGACCCGCCGCAACGGGATAGATTTCGACGTCTTCGTCCAGGATGTGTCCGACGGCGGGCCGGAGACCGTCTGGGAGGTCTCCGGCTACCACACGGTGGCCGACTGGGCGCCCGACGGGAGGGCCCTGATCGTCTCCCGACACCACTCCAACGTCGACAACGACCTGTACAGGCTGGACCTCGAGACCGGCGAGGCCAAGCTCCTGACCCCGCACGAGGGCGACGCGCGGTTCTCCGGTGCGAACGTGACGCCGGATGGCCAAAGCGTATTTCTGGCGACGGACCGCGACAGGGAGTTCTTGCGCCTCGCCCGCCTCGACCTTGCGACGTTGGATCTCCATTACCTCACCCCCGACGACTGGGACGTCGAGGGCGTCAGGCTATCGGGGGATGGCCGCTACCTCGTCGTCAGCCGCAACGTAGACGGCTACTCCGACGTGATGCTCTTCAACGGCAGGGGAACCAGGATGCCAGACCCGGAGATACCGGAGGGCATTGTGGGCGGCTTCGCGTTCTCACCCGACTCGAAAAAGCTCGCCTTCACCCTCACCGCGCCCAAGCGCAACCCCGACGTCTGGGTCATCGACCTCCCGGATGGCGAGGCACGGCGCCTTACCCGTTCCTCGACGGCGGGCATCCCGCCCCGCACCTTCCGCAGCCCGCACCTCGTGCGCTACACCAGTTTCGATGGCCGCGAGATACCGGCCCTTCTCCACGAGCCGGAGGGGGAGAACGCGCCCGTGATAGTCAACGTCCACGGCGGGCCCGAGAGCCAGGCGCGCCCCGCGTTCGCCCCCGTGACGCAGTACCTTATAAACAGGGGCTACGCTGTATTCTTCCCAAACGTCCGCGGTTCGACGGGGTACGGCAAGGCGTACACGCACCTCGACGACGTCAGGTTAAGGATGGATTCCGTCAGGGATCTCGCGCATGCGGCGTACTGGCTCCATGAGCGTGGGCACGAACGGATCGCCGTCATGGGCGGTTCCTACGGTGGTTTTATGGTGCTCGCGGCGCTCACGGAGTATCCAGATCTTTGGACGGCCGGGGTTGACATCGTCGGGATAGCCAACCTCGTCACCTTCCTGGCGAACACGGGCAGCTACCGCCGCTCATTGCGCGAGCCCGAGTACGGCTCGCTGGAGAGGGACCGAGAGTTCCTGGAGTCCATCAGCCCCATCCATAAAGCCGAGAATATCGCGGCCCCGCTCATGGTAGTCCACGGCAAGAATGATCCGCGGGTGCCAGTGGGGGAAGCGGAGCAGATAGTGGACCGCGTGCGGGAGAACGGCGGCACCGTCGATTACCTGCTCTACGAGGACGAGGGTCACGGGCTCGCCAAGCTGAAAAACAGGCTCGACGCTTACCCGAAGATAGTCGCCTTCCTCGACGCGCACCTGGGGGCCTGACCGGACGCTCCCTGTTGACGCTGGTCCCGCGAAAACGTAAGCTCTGTTTCAAGCTCGCAAGAGCGGGCACAGGAAGGGGAAAACGCGTGCGCTTGTCTGTACGGTCATGCGATGACTTATGGTCTTCGATTCCATCAGGAAGTGGACGCATGCCGCGTCCTCTGGCATGGGGTTTCTTTTTCGTCCTCGTCTTGCTTTCGGTAGCAATACCCGCGGCGGCCGAGAGCGTCCCCGACTCTCCGACGCTCTCGACCACGGACAGGCTCAACAACCGCCGCTTCGTGACCACGGGAACGCGAGTGTACGAGGTCGGCACCGAGGCGGGGCGCTATCCGGCGATGGGGTTCCATACCAGGGGGAGATGGGAGATATCTGGAGCCCCCCGATCAAACTCCTCGACGGCATCTGGTTCGGGATAGACGACCAGTGGGTCGGACCCGCGACAGAGTTCACCAGCGGCCACGTCGAGATGGACCTGCCGGATCAAGGCGGCATGACCCTCACCCGCACGGACTTCGTCCCCGACGGCAAGCGCGCCGTGCTCGTGGGCCTGAAGTTCGCGGCGGGAGGCACGGATGAGAGCTTCACCCTGAAGATGGATGCCCACTCGGAGCTGATGGGCGCGTATCCGTAAGGAGAGACGACGCCGTCCCAGACCACCTGCTTTAACCGGCTCGAAGGGCTTTCTTTAGGGGCGGGACGTTCTGGTTCGACGACACCGCTTGCAGCGAAGGGCGTCTGGGTCAGATCTACCGTTACCTCCCCGCATCCAACACTATCGAGCTGTTCTACGAGGGCACGGATAAGAACCGCCTCGAGAGCCCGGACAACATCACCGTCGCCCCCTGGGGCGACCTGTGGGTGGTCGAGGACGGCGACTTCGGCGACTACGGCGACTACGGCAACCGCATCATAGGCTTCACCCCCGAGGGTAGGTCGTACGTGTTTGCCAACAACCGCGTGCCTTTCCAGAGCTCTCCCGGCGTGACCGATGGCAGCCGCGGCGAACGCTCGAAGTTTGCGGGGCTGACCTTCTCTCCCGACCGAAGCACGTTCTTCGTCAACATCCAGAGCCCGGGTATCACCTACGCCATCTGGGGACCGTTCAAGCCCCGCGACGCGAGCCGGCAGCGGATGATGGCCCACGCCGAGCCGCCCAGGTGGCTGCGGCCGGACGTTTCCGGCGAACTGTCGGAGGCCGCCCAGAGGTACGGGATGAGCGAGCTGGAGGCCGCTGCCTTCGACCGGCTCGGGGTGCCGCTGGTCTAGCTACAACGAAGCCCCGAACCTGTCCGGACGCTTGATAGGAGGTTGCTCGCGTGCGTACCGCACCCTGGAAGGAGTGAGCCAGTTCTGGCAACGAAGAACCCCGCTGCGGCTCCAGGCCTGAAGGAGGAGCTGCTCCGGCTCATGAAAGTATACGGGCTCATGCGTCCGGCCGCCGAGAATTGGCAGGTCCTGATTCAATCCTTCAGCCCGGACAGCCTCATCAAGATCCACGCTCTCAAACCCTCACTCCCCCTGATACAGTTGTACTTCGCCAGGAGCAGCAAGGCGATACAGCGGGACCTCGACGCGGCGAGCGCCTACGCCGTCGGCATCGACCCTTACAAGAAAGACGTGGACGCCGATCTCGTCGCCGCGGCTCACGAACGCTGCCTGACGATCCATCCCTACACGGTAAACGAGTCCGCTGAGATGAATATTCTCATCGCCCTCGGCGTGGACGGCATGTTCACGAATTTCCCGGATCGCCTGGATGCCGTACTCGGCGCCGATGCGGCCGACGCCATGGTCGCGGCCCAGCAGTCGGCGCAAGCGTACAGGAGCTGCGTGGGAGGCTGAGCCTGGCGGATCTCTATCGGAGCGCGTTCCGCCGCGGCGGCAGATTTAATCCAGATTTTCGCTGCAGTTAACCTGCCGCCGCCCGCCATCCCATATAGTTGCCGATGTCGGAGAGGATGATCAACTGCTCAGGATCACGATTCCAAACAGCTAGTACGTAGCCATACCTCGTCTTGGCCCTCCGGCCCCGTTTTAGGAGACGGGGCCGGAGAACTACTTGGGCAAACGATGAGACACCACTCCCGAAGTAGACGATCCACCCGGCGCGGCGAAAAGCTGTAAGCTGATGGCCAACTTCTGACAGCTATAAGGGACCGGAGACTACGTGGAACAGACGAAATACCTCCTCGACGAAAAGGCCATCCCCGAGAGCTGGTACAACCTGGTGCCGGATCTGCCTTTCCAGCTCGAGCCACCTCTCAACCCGGCCACGATGGAACCCGTGGGGCCCAAGGCTTTCGCCCCGATCTTCCCTCAGGCCATCATCGAGCAGGAAGTGACGGCAGACTCATACGTTCCGATCCCTGAAGAGGTGCGGGAGATCTACAGCCTCTGGCGCCCGACCCCGCTGCTGCGCGCCCACCGCCTGGAGAGGCTGCTCGACACCCCAGCCCACATCTACTTCAAGTACGAGGGCACGAGCCCGTCGGGCAGCCACAAGCCGAACACCGCCGTCCCGCAGGCCTACTACAACCGCGAGGAGGGCGTGAGACGCCTGACCACCGAGACCGGCGCGGGCCAGTGGGGCTCATCCCTCGCCTTCGCCTGCGGCGTGATGGGCCTCGGCTGCACGGTCTACATGGTCCGCGTCAGCTACGACCAGAAGCCGTATAGGCGCATCATGATGAAGACCTACGGCGCGGAGGTCCATGCGAGCCCTACCGACCTCACGCAAGCCGGCCGCAACATCCTGAAAGAGCATCCCGACTCGCCGGGCTCACTCGGCATCGCCATCAGCGAGGCCGTCGAGGACGCGGTCGGAAACGACGACGCAAAGTACTCGCTAGGTAGCGTCCTCAACCATGTGCTGTTGCACCAGACGGTGATCGGGCAGGAAGCATTACAACAATTGGAGCTCGCTGGCGAGTACCCGGACGTGGTCGTCGGCTGCGTCGGCGGGGGCTCGAACTTCGGCGGCGTCGCCTTCCCGTTCATCCGCGAGAACCTGATGAACGGCAAGAGCACCCGCATCGTGGCCGTCGAGCCGGCCTCGTGCCCGACGCTCACCAGAGGACGCTACACCTACGACTTCGGCGACACCGCGGGCACCACCCCGATGATGAAGATGTACACTCTGGGGCACTCGTTCGTGCCGAGCGGCATCCACGCCGGGGGCCTCCGCTACCACGGCGACTCCCCCATAGTCTCGGCCCTCGTGCACGAAGGGCTCGTCGAGGCCCGCGCCTACGCCCAGAACCCCACCTTCGAAGCCGGGGTCACGTTCGCCCGCACGGAGGGCATCGTGCCGGCCCCGGAAGTGACGCACGCGATAAAAGCCACAATAGACCTGGCCCTCGAAGCGAAGGAGGCCGGAGAACAGAAGACCATCCTCTTCAACCTCTGCGGCCACGGCCATTTCGACTTCTTGGCCTACGAGCAGTACCTCGCAGGGGAGCTGGTCAACCTCGAACACTCCGAGGAGGAGATAGAGGCCGCCGTCGCGGGTATTCCGGGCTGATAGCGGATTGAGGAAGGTCGACCTTCCTTAATCGGCGCTGGTCAGCGTTTCATTTGCTAAACGTGGAGGCGGCTTCTACCCTTCCGGGTTGCCAACGCCCAGAACGCAGCGATTGCCGGAGAGGGGCGCCAGCTCGGAGAGCTTGAACTCGTTTACGAACTGTTCGAGGCGCGGGTCGTTTGCGCTGTTCAGTTCTAGTTGGACCCTCCAGGAGGTGGCGATCACGGGTGTGTCCTGGCCAGGGTATGGGCTGACTATGACGTAGTTCTCGTTGCCGTAGGAACGTAGGGTTTCGCGTTGCCTCTGGGGTAGGTCGGGGCGGTAGGTGATCCAGACGACGCCGTGGTCCATGCTGTGTACGGCGTGCCTGTCCTGTATGGGCTCCTGGTAGAAGCCGCAATTCTGCCAGAGTGGGGCGTGGTCACCGTTGGTCGGCGGTTTTCTGTCGTACTCTACGGGCCCCTCTACGGTGCGGTTGGTGGTGGCGGGGTAGACCTCTATTCCTTCCGGCGGGTTCTCGGGCAGAGGCTGTGGTGGATCGGGTCTCTTGCCGCCGGTGGGTAGCATGTTGGTGATCTCACGTTTCCCAACCTCGGCCCCAGCGAGCTCGCCCGCCTCACCCGAGACGGCTTCCGTCGTCTCCTGTGAAGGGGCCTCTGCAACGCCACTCCTGGCATTCTTTTCCTGCGTCCCGGAAGAGGCCCCCTTTTTACCGGAGTTGCCGGAAGCGTTGTCCGGCGACTCTGCGCCGCAGGCGGCCACGAGGAGCGTGAGGGCCATCATAACGGCAACGACGGCGAGCTCCCTTCCGCCCGAATTTGTCCCGAACTCCCTAATCTGACTTTCGACGCTCAAGGATGCAACCTTCCTGTCCACTCTCGGCAAAGTTATCTACGGACACGAAGGTACTACGGATCTGACCGCGGCCGCTGTAAGGCTATTCGGGTTTCGGCTACACCCGCCACGTCGCACGGATTAGCGATGCTTCGGAGTCTATTAGGGTACTTGTTACTCGCCCGGGCGCCCACCCACGATCTCGACGGCGCACGCCGCGAGCCCGACGCCCCGCTGCAACGCCTCTTCGGGCGCCGCACCCGCGAGCCAGGCCGAAAGGAAACCCGCGCATAGGGCATCCCCGGCACCCGTGGTGTCCTTCACCCGCGCAGGCGCGGCCGGGACACGTAACCGTCGGCCTTCGGTATCCGCGTAGAGGGCTCCTTCGGCGCCGAGCTTCAGTACGACGGCCGGGTAGTAGTCGAGCAGCCTCTCGACTATTTGATCCGGATTTCTCGTCCCCACGAACAGCGAGCCTTCCTCGAGGTTCGGGAAGCAGAGGTCTGCGCCACGGGTCCAAGCGAGAAAACGCTCAGGCCCGACATCTTCGAGCATCGGGACCGCCGAGGGGTCGACTGAGACGGTCATCCCGGCCTCGCGCGCCAGGCGCAGAGCCTCGAAGGCGGTCTCCCTGCGGCTGCCGCCCGAGAACGTGTAGCCGACGAGGTGTAGGTGTCCTCCGCTGAAGAGTAGTCCTGGCAGATCCTCGGGGCTGAGGTTTTCGACGGCGCCGCGGTCGGTGATCATGGTCCGCTCCCCTGCACCATCGACGAGCACGAAGACCTTGCCCGTCGCCAGGGACATGTCGCGCGCCAGGTGCGCGCTTACGCTGGCATCACGCAGATCCTTCTCGAGAAAATCGCCGAATACGTCGTCGCCGACCCTACCAACGAAGTGTGTCTCGACGCCGGACGCGATCAGCCAGGCCGCGGCGTTCGCACCAGAACCTCCGCCGACGGCCCGTATCCGAGTAAAGGTATCGGTGCCGAGCCTCACGTCCCTATCTACGTCCGCGAGCAAGTCGTAGAGCAGGTCCCCTACAACGACGACCCGCCGGGTCTGCATGCCTCAGGAACTACCGTCTAGCGCTGAGAGCGCGCGGGCGATGCGCGCAGCCAGACGCACGTTGCCGAGGATGATACGCCTGTTGACCCGCAGGCTCTCGCCTTTTGTCTCCGCCGCGAAGCGATCCAGAAGGAAGGGCGTCACGTCCCTGCCGCGGATGCCGCGTCTCTCCAGCTCCTTGAGGCTCATGCGTAGTGCTCGTTCGTGGAGATCCGGGTCGAGTTGTTCCTCTTGTGGGAGCGGGTTGGCGACAACGAGCCCCGAATTCTCCAGGCCGAGGGTTGGGAGACCCCGGATCACACGCGCCGCCTCTCTCTCGCTCTCCACGCTCCAGTCGAGCGGGCTTCCGGAGTCGGAGAGGTAGAAACCGGGAAAGCGGAGCGTGCGGAATCCCACGACGGGCACACCGAGGGTCTCCAAGTACTCGAGGGTCGCGGGAACATCGAGGATGGACTTGACTCCGGAGCAGAGCACGGCAACGGGCGTCCAAGCGAGCGCCGCGAGGTCTGCCGAGACGTCCCAGCTCTCGCTGGCCTCCCTGTGCACGCCGCCGAGGCCACCGGTTGCGAGGAGGCGTATCCCCGCGAGCGCGGCGAGATGAGCGGTGGCGGCGACGGTCGTTGCCCCGTGGCTGTTTCTGGCGACGGCCACGGCAAGGTCCCTGGCGGAGAGCTTCGGGATGCCTTCCGCTGTGGCCATGAGTTCCAGCTCCGCCTCGTCGAGCCCGACCTTCGCCCTCCCGCCGACGAGGCCTATCGTCGCGGGCACGGCGCCTTCGGAGCGAACGGTGCGTTCCGCCTCGCGGGCGACCTCAAGGTTCTGCGGGTGCGGCAGGCCGTGCGAGATCAAGGTCGATTCGAGCGCCACGACGGGCGCTCCTCTTTGCAGGGCCTCCCGAACGTCGGCCCTGACCTCGAGGCTCAAGCGGCCGGCTCTATGCAGCGTTCGTCGTTGTTGCGCGGGCTGTTGACGAAGCGGCTCACGGGGTAGATCTCGAGGTCGTCACCGGGG
The DNA here is from genome assembly GCA_036520255.1 of Rubrobacter sp. Taxonomy (GTDB): domain Bacteria; phylum Actinomycetota; class Rubrobacteria; order Rubrobacterales; family Rubrobacteraceae; genus Rubrobacter_D. The sequence continues at coordinate 8,944 of DATDKB010000074.1, forward strand.
TAGGGGACAGTGAGCTCTCCGAGCTCTTCCCTGTCCGCGTCGAGGTCGAGCCAGGCGTTGTAGGAATCGGAGGGCAGGATCACCGGCATCCTGTCGTGGACCCCTTCGAGCACGGAATTCGTCCTTGTGGTGAGGATCGTGCAGGTGCGCAGCGTTCCATCACCCTTCTCCCAACTCTCCCAGAGTCCGGCGAAGGGGCGTCCGTCCTGCATGCGGAAGTAGTAAGGCTGCTTGTCCTCGTTCTCGCGCTTCCACTCGTAGAAACCGTCCGCCGGGATCAGGCACCGCCGCCTGCGAAAGGCACTGCGGAAAGACGGCTTCTCGGGCGGCGTCTCGCTACGGGCGTTGATCATGCGCGACCCGATCTCTGGGTCGTCAGCCCAGGAAGGCACGAGCCCCCACCTGAGCATCTCCAGACGCCGCCCCCCTCGTCCTCCAGGACCGCGGCGACCTGCTGCGTAGGAGCAACGTTGTAGTTCGGGGGAATCTCCACCGTACTGTCCAACTGAAACTCCTCGGCCAGCCTGCCCGGCGGGGTAGAAAGCGTATACCTGTCGCACATACCTCTCACCTCTCCCAGAAACGAAAAACCTGCCTTAATTGTACCGGGTAGACGTCCGTCTCCCACCTGCCGGTTGCCGCTAGGGCGGTCCTACGGGGTACCCGCCCGGCCGCCCTCACTTCTGGCTTTTTCGAGCAGTTGCACGACCTCCTCGTCCGTGGTCTGATCGAAGTTCTTGTACCAGAGGCCTATGGCCCCGAGGTCAGGGGGAGCGGCCAGGCAGACCAGCTCGTCCACCCTGGATCGAAAAAGGTCTGCCGTCTGGGCCGCGCACACGGGTGCGGCCAGGATCAGGCGTTGCGGCTTTCGCAGCCTGAGGGCTTCGACGGCGGCACGGGCCGTCACGCCTGTAGCGAGACCGTCGTCGACCAGGATCGCTGTCCGTCCCACGACCTCCGGTTCGGGCCTCCCACCCCTGAAAAAGCGCAGCCTCCGCTTTACCTCGGCGATTTCGCGGGCCGTGATCCGCTCTACGTACTCGTCGGGGATGCCGAGACGCCTGATAACGTCGGCGTTCAAGATGCGAACGCCGCCGGTAGCCACAGCCCCGATGCCGAACTCGGGCTGGCCCGGCGCCCCGAGCTTTCGCGAGACGAACACGTCGAGCGGCGCCCCGAGGGCACGTGAGATCTCATACCCCACCGGCACCCCTCCCCGCGGCAACCCGAAGACCACGCACCGCTCGTCCCAGAACCGGGACAGCTTGCCGGCTAGCTTTCGCCCCGCCTCCCTGCGATCCTCGAACGGCGGAGAGCGGAAGATCCTCACGGCGGATCAGCCAACGCCCCGCCAGAACGGCGCGAGGATCCCACGGCTCTTCTCGACCTGCCTCACCCCGCGCGCATACTCCCAGTTGGGCGCTTCATCCCGGACTCCTTGCACGGTGGCGGCCACGCTCTCGGTGAGGGCCCGAAGGTTGTATCCCCCTTCGAGGATGAACGCCGGGGGCACCGCCCCGACCTCGCGGGAGAGCAGCGTGACCAGGGCGGCGAAACGCCCGAACGCGTCGCTCGTGAGCGCCATGGCCCCGAGCAGGTCGTCCGCGTGGGCGTCGAAGCCTGCGGAGATCAGAATCATCCCCGGCCGGAACTCCCGCAACAAGGGCACGAAGACACCGGCGAAGACCCCCGCGTAGAGGTCCTCCCCCGAGCCCGCGGGCAACGGCACGTTGGCCGTGAAGCCTACTCCCTCCCCCTCCCCAACCTCGCCGGCCCGGCCGGTGCCGGGGTAGAAGGGGCTCTGATGCACCGAGAGGAAGAGCACCCGGCTATCGCCGTAGAAGACGTCCTGGGTGCCGTTGCCGTGGTGCACGTCCCAGTCCAGGATGGCGACCCTCTCCAGCCCCCTCGAAAGGGCGAGCCGGGCAGCGACGGCCACGTGGTTGGTGAGGCAGAACCCCATTCCGTAGTCCCTCCCCGCGTGGTGGCCTGGAGGGCGAGCGACGGCGAAGGCCGTCTCGCCTGCGAGGGCGCTCTCGACGGCCGAACAGGCCGCCCCGCTCGCGAGCGAGGCCGCCTCCCAGGACCCCTCCCCTACGGCGGTATCCGGGCCGAGGTAACCTCCCCCCGCGCGAGACATCCCCCGCACGTTGTCGAGGTATGCCGCATCGTGAATGGCACCGAGAGCAGCTTCGTCCGCGGGCCCACAAGGACACCACTTCACCGGTGCGCCGTTTCGCTCCGCCTCCTCGACCCCCGCGAGGGCCGCGGGGAACCTTTCTGGACTTTCGACGCCGGCCAGCTCGTTGACGTGGCGCCCCGAGGCCCGGTCACTATAGACGTGCAAACTCTGCTCCCCCGATCCAGAATACAATAGTCTCTATCTACTATGCTACTATGCCGGCATGCCGGGTGGGGCCTCCAGAGAAGAGGGGTTGCCGCGGAAGAACGTGCAGAACACGGACGGAGCGCTTCGAGGGTGGAGAATCTCAGGCCCGAGGTCGCCCGCCGGCCCGGGAATTCAGCTCCCGTGACCCCGGATAGACTCCTCCCAGCCGCTCCTTTACGCCAAGCGTGCGTGGATTTAGCCCGAAGTGTTAGCGCCAGGTGCTAAAAGCAGGGGGCGGAAGACGCAAAGAAGCGGACGACGATCGCAAAAAACGTTGACAAAGTTTATCGGCGGGCCTGTAATACCCCGCAGATGTGGTCGTTCGGGCCACTATGACGGGCCGGGGTGGTCTGCCGGTTCATGGAGTGTATGACAGCGTTGGGGATTATGGAGGATCACAACAGGCTTCTTCGTACCACTGATGATGGAAGTGGTTTGGGGAACGTTGCCATGCGAAATCGGTGAGTTCTGGCTGCGACCTGCGTTCTGGTCGCGCTGGGCCTATTGTTATGCGCTGGGGGAGAATTCCAGGCGACGCAGCCGGCAAGGGAACCCGCCGGCCCCGGCCCAAAAAGAGGCTATTGACGGCCTTTGCCTGCCAAACCTTGTGCCCTAGTAGCTGATGCGCCTCGGGCCGCTTGACGCAGCTTAAGCCCTCTAAGGCGACCTCGAGCGCTTCCTCGTGATATGTGCGGTTTTGTAACTCCTCGCTGCGGCCGATGAACTTCTCTACGAGCTGCTCCATGAGCTCGGGATCTTTACCGGCCCTTCTGCGCCTCTTTATCAGCTTCCGCTGCTCGTCCAACCAGCGCGACAGATCGGCCCTTTCTTCGGGGCCGAGGCTAGCCACTCTGGGGTCCGATCGTCACGCCCCGTCGTCCTTCGAGGTGGGGCGGGCCGGATCGCCGCGGTCGTTGCCATCCTGGCTTAGGTACCTGTATAAGGTCGATCTCCCTACCCCGAGCATCGAGCAGATTTCCTACACCGAATGCTCTCCGTCGTCCTTTAGCCTCCTCGCCGGTCTAGCCTTGCCCTCGTCCAGCGCCCTCGGCCTGCCGCCGCGCCACCCGCGGGCCCTCGCGGAACCGAGCCCGGCCACCGTCCTTTCGCGGATGATCTCCCTCTCGAACTCCGCCAGGGCCACGAAGACGTGGAAGATCAGCCTCCCGCCGGCCGTAGTCGTGTCCAAAGACTCCTTCAGGCGCCGGAATTCCACACCCCTCTCCTCCAGCTCCCCGACGAGGTCGATCAGCCCGCAGCGATCTGCCAAGCCGGTCCAGCCTCGCCACCACCAAGACGTCGCCTTCGCGACAGTATGCGAAGGCTTCCCGCAACGCCTTCCTTTCGGCCTCC
>DATDKB010000075.1:0-5999 GCA_036520255.1 Rubrobacter sp.
GAACCCGTAGAAGCTCCAGCGGAAGCCGCTAATAAGGTAGACGACGGGGTTGAAGAGCGTGATCTTCTGCCAGAGCGGCGGCAGCATGCTCACCGAGTAGAAGCTGCCGCCGAGAAAGATCAGCGGCGTGATGATAAGCAACGGCACGATCTGGAGCTTCTCTATCCCATCGGCCCAGATCCCGATGATGAAGCCGAAGAGGCTGAAGGTGGCCGACGTGAGCGCCAGAAAGGCGATCATCCACAGCGGATGGTCTATGCGTATGGGCACGAACAGCCCCGAGGTAATCAGGATGATTGAGCCGATCATCACGGACTTGGTCGCCGCGGCACCGACGTAGCCGATGACGATCTCGATGTAGGAGACCGGCGCGGAGAGAAGCTCGTAGATGGTGCCCGTGAACTTGGGGAAGAAGATGCCAAAGGACGCGTTGGAGATGCTCTGCGTCAGGAGGGTCAGCATGATCAGGCCAGGCACGATAAACGAGCCGTAGCCAACCCCCTCCACGCTGGTAATGCGCGAGCCTATGGCCGCGCCGAAGACCACGAAGTACAGCGACGTGGAGATGACGGGCGAAACGATGCTCTGCAACAGCGTACGGAACGTTCTTGCCATCTCGAACTTGTAGATAGCGCGTATCGCGTAGAAATTCACCGGCGCTCCTTGACGAGATCGACGAAGATTTCCTCGAGCGAGCTCTCCTTCGTTTGCAGATCCCTGAACCTGACGCCCGCCGCGCTGAGGTCGGCGAGAAGGTCGGCTATCTCCATCCGTCCCGCCTGCGAATCGTAGGTGTACACGAGGTCGTCGCCGTCCGACGCGAGCTCCAGCCCGTAGCCGGCGAGCACGGCGGGCACCTCGTCCAACGGGTCGGCCAGTTGCAGCGTCAACTGCTTGCTGCCGAGCTTGCGCATCAGGTCGTCCTTGTTCTCGACGAGGATGATCTCACCCTTGTTGATGACCCCCACCCTGTCGGCCATCTCCTCTGCCTCGACGATGTAGTGGGTGGTCAAAACTATGGTCACGCCGTTCTCGCGCAGGCGGCGCACCATCCGCCACATGTCCCTCCTGAGTTCCACGTCGACGCCGGCCGTCGGCTCGTCGAGAAACAGAATTTGCGGCTCGTGCGAGAGGGCCTTGGCGATCATGACCCTCCGCTTCATCCCGCCTGAGAGCGTCATGATCTTGTCGTCCTTCTTGTCCCACAACGAGAGGTCCCTGAGCACTTTCTCGACGTAGCCGGGATCGGGCGGCTTGCCGAAGAGGCCCCTGCTGAAGCTGACCGTTGCCCACACGGTCTCGAAAGCATCGGTCGTCAACTCCTGCGGAACGAGCCCGATCAGGGACCGCGCAGCCCGATATTCTTTGACGATGTCGTGGCCCTCAGCCAGAACGACGCCCTCCGTCGGGTTGACGATGCCGCAGACGATGTTGATTAGCGTCGTCTTCCCCGCGCCGTTCGGACCGAGAAGCGCGAAGATCTCACCGCGCCGTATCTCGAGGTCGATCCCTTCGAGCGCCCTGAAGCCGGAGGCGTAGGTCTTGACGAGGTTGGTTATGGAGACGATGGGCCCCAAGATCAGGCGCCACCTTCGTCTGTCGTCTTCGCGCTGATTCTGACACAGCTGGCTGGTTTCATTTCGAATCTCCTGTGCCGGTCATTTTCGTACCTATGGTCTCAAGGATACGATGCCGCCGCTCCCATCGAAAGGACGATTTTCACCACGTACCTTCGTACAGGCCAATGTCGCCGGGTGCTCGGCGTGATTCAGGCTATCGGCGGGGTGCGCCGGGGGGATCCAGGCGTCATCATGTATAGGGTTGGTCGATTCGGGGAGGTTTCGTCGTGTCCGAGCGGGACCCGCGGCTGGAGCGGTTGCCCTTTTGAGCGACGGCGTCTACGCGATAGCCCTGACCCTCCTCGCCGTGGAGCTGATTCTACCCGAGTCAGCGACAAGTCTACACGGTAACAAACTTCTAGAGAGCCTTTTTGAGTCCTGGCCCAAGGTGCTAGCTTTCCTGATCAGCTTCACGGTCATCGCCAACTTCTGGGTGGGGCACAACGACCGCTTCCAGCACGTCAGACTCTTCGACGGCGGCCTGATGTGGCTCGCCCTGCTGCAGCTTCTTTGCGTCGCCTTCATACCGTTTCCCACCTCCGTGATCGGGGGTCACATAGAAGACCCCGTGGCCCAGCACTCTACTTCGCTAGCTTGCTTCTGACCGGGCTGGTCATGGCGGCGCTGTGGTGGTACATCAGCTCGGGCCGCAGGCTGGTCCATCCCGACCTGAGCCCACAGTTCGTCCGGCGCACCCACCTTATCTCCCTGGTATTGCCGGCGTACTTACTTGTCTTGATGGTGCTTGTGGCCGTGGGTATCGGAAGGCTCGTCAACCCGCCGCTGCTGTTCGCGTTCGCGACGCTGTGCTTCATCGTGCTCGGGGTACTCGAGTGGCGGGAAGAAGGCGATGAGACAGTAGGTGCAGAACAAGAGCCGGCCTCCATAGACCAGGGATCACAGGGTCGGGAACGTGAGGGCAGGCGGGCAGACGTAGCCGGTGAACGTCGGCCAACGGTCCGCTTCGCCGCCAGGGCGGAATTGCCGCAACGGTTAGCGTGCCGCTCCATCGTCGAGGTCGAGGGTGACCAGCGAGAGACCGCTACGTCGGATCGCGTCGAGCAGTTCCCCGTAGGTGGGCGGACGGTCGACGTTGATCCTGATGCCCAGACGGCGTCCCGCCTGCTCGTAACCGTACTCTTCGATGAGGCTCGCCTAGACGCGCTCTACCTCCTCGGAGTTCTCGACGAGATCGGCGTGTCCGCGCCTGAGCCGGCCCTTGAGCGTCAACTCGACGGGCGAGCCGCCGCGGAAGTTGAACCGCCAGCCGCTGTTGGTCAAGATCCCCAACCGCCCGTCGATGATCCGTTGTCCCGCCACCACCGTGTAGGCGCGCCCCGTCTTGCGCCCCCGAAAATGGAGCAGCAAGAGGTGCTCGTCCACGAGCGCGTGCAACGGGGACCCGAGTATCCAGCCCATGATGGGGTTGGCGATCCTGATCATCGCCTCCGGCGGTTTTACCCGCTCAACGGCGGGTCGTCGTCGGTCGTTGCTCTTTGACATGCCTCTCTTGTTCCGTCTTCGTGCGCGGTGTATGATCCCACATCTCGTAACCCCGGCGACCTGCCGCGAAGAGTTAGCCTCAAAAGATGGCCCGAACGTCGTCGAATATTTTCTCCGAAACGCTCCGCTTGTAACGCTTTTCGTAACGTTCGAGAGACGATCGCTCGACATGATGCTACCGATGGTAATCCACACGATCAAGGAGGTTTAGAGCAACGTTTGACACAGACGGTTGTCAATGATGCGGGACTTGGAGAGCCGTTGGTACAACCGGTTGTAAAGAAACGCTCCCCAAAAATTGTCCACCTGGTAGATGCCGTCAGCCTACACTTCGGGAATTATCCGCGCTAACTCAACGTTTCCGAGAAGAGAGGAGCTTTATGGGCGTAGCCCGAATTTCCGCCGCTCTCGTGTGCTCGGCAATTCTTGCCGTGACTGCCAGCCCCGCTTTCGGAGCGGCCGATCCCGCCGACCCTGATCCCGGCACCACCGTCTACAATGCCGGCGGCAGCAATCTGGGAGAGTGCTCAGCCTACCTCGGCGCCACCCTCAAGGCCCGCGACGACGTCGACCAGATCATCCGATTGTATGGCGACCAGTTGGGTATTGCGAACCCTGGTCAGATCTACCACGTCCGCGCCCAACAGGAAGAAAACGAGCCTCCCGCAGAGGAATGTCTGCCACGCAACATCGGCAATTAACACACGACCAGAAAGGAGAAGTATTGTGAGGTCTCTATTTATAAAGGTGGCGCTCGTGGCCACGCTCGCGCTTCTAGTGGCGGCCGTCCCGGCGCTGGCGGCACAGGGGGGGCCAATCCTTCCAAAGCATGTACGAACATAGGCGACACCATCTACGATTCGCCGCGGTCGCACGGCGGCTGCACGAGCGCCGCGGCCAGCGGCGACATCAGGGCTGCTGGCTACTCGGCGCGGTGCAAGGGTCTCGCGGCCGAGTTCGGCGGGTACCCGTTCGTGTTCGAGGAACGGTTCGGCACATTCCCGGTGAAAAATCACGGGCAGTGCGTAAACACACTGCGCTATATCCACACCAACTTCGGCTGACAGGACAAGTCTCCAGGGACTTCAGCCAGGCGGTAAGCGGGAAAGGACCGGGGTGCTCCTCCGGTCCTTTCCTTTGCCTTACCCTCCCAACCCCTTTGAAGGTCGATCCTCCAAAATCCGCTCTCCCACGATGGATAAGGAGCGGTCTCGTTTTCGGGATGTTTTCGTAAGCGTGATCGCATTCGAGCTTGGCACCCTACTGCTAGTCTGAAGGCTCGTTGGTCCCGCTATGAGAGGAGCGAATGGTGGCCCAGGAGTACGAGCAGAGCCAGGCGATAGACGCCCCACCGGAGCAGGTCTTCGCCTGGCTCTCGGACGTAAATAACCTTCCCGACTACCTTCCTCCCGTCGTGGATTCTTCGCTTGAGGGGCCTTCTGCCGAAGGTGTCCCGGGGCAGAGGATCAGGACTACGCTCGAGTACCCCGGTGGAGAAGGCGGCACCTTCGAAGCCGAAGGCTACCTCGCCGTGGACGAGCGGGAGCGCAGGATGGAGTGGGGCGCGGAGGCGGGCCGCGACTACTCGGGGTGGCTGACCGTCGCGAACCACGGCGAGGGGGGGAGCGAGGTCGTGGTGCATCTCTCCTTCGGAGAGCGCTCCGCGGAGCCCGAGATCGAAGACCAATCGCCCGAGGGAGAACACCCCCTGGCAGAAGGCATCACAGCGACGCTCGAAAGCATCCGGCGGCAGATAGAGGAAGGCTCGGGCAAACTGGACGCCCCGCCCCCGCCAGAGGGAGCCGAACCCTCGCCGGAAGATAACCCGGCCGTGGTCGACGAGAATCCACAGTGCGAATAACAAAGGCCGCGGCAGAGACGTTCCGGAGTGCGCGTCTCTGCCCTACCGCCTCTTTTCGGCCCGATCACACCTTCCACCGCTGGCGGTAGGACGGCCCTTCTTGCAGCGGTGTTGGGAAGATCGAACTTCCCAACACCACGCTTTCAGCGATCAGCCGGAAACGAAAAGCTGACGGTGCGGGTCAGGTGGACTCTTGAGGCTGGCCTTTGTGGAGATAGCGGACCTCTACCTCGATGGAGTTTCGAATCTACAACACCCACATTCGGGTTTCGAGCCGTGCTCACCGGCGACACGAACGTAGAAGTGCTGTTGGCCAAGGTCTAGAGCCTGATAACGCGGCACTCGATCATCCCCTAGAGGTCGCCTGGGTCATGAACGCTTCCGTTAGCAAAGTCAGGTAGGCCTTTCTATCTTGTTTCCAATCTACTAACTACCTCAGGCTTACTAACAACCTCGGGCTACGGTTCCACGCCTTGCTGACGGACAACATCGAGCGCGTAGAGTTGGCTGCGCCCTGACGCGAGAGCCGCAGGGAGACCGCGCGTTTGCCTCTGAGCTAGTGTGGCTCGCTACTGCTGTAACACCTGTACGCCCCGAACGGTCGAGGCCAGTATGGCCGTAGCGTCACCCTGTGGGTAGCAGGGGCTTCATGGTCTCGAAGCGCAAACGGAGCGCTGGCAGCCTAAGTAGCGGTAGGCGGCGGCGTTGAGTCCATAACATCGGGCTAGCGTCGGTGCGCCGGGCCAGCATCGGGTGAGATCGCGGCCGGCTGAACTACGCGTCTGCTGGGGTCCGAGTCGCCTCTTGGTCTTGACGGTGTCCGACGATAAGTCCGGAAGCCCGACGAACTCGATATGCGTGGGACCCGAGAAATTGGCGAGTTTCAGGAATCAAAATGCCCACGCTTCCCTTACGGTATCCTGAACGAGCGTTCCGCTCCGGTCGTGGCCTGTCCGGGCGTCCTGCGAATCTTCAACGAAGAATTCCTCGGGGTCTATGGGGAACACCACATGCAC
>DATDKB010000076.1:0-24356 GCA_036520255.1 Rubrobacter sp.
TTATAACGTTGTGCAGTGATATTGGACCTCTGCTCCTTCCCCGGTCTGGCGGTAGCGTGTCGCGCGTTCCGGAGCCTCCCACCCTATGCTTGAAAGCAAACATCGCAGAAATGGTCCAACTTCATCGACTATCGCTCTAGGAGGTGTTGTTCAAAACGGTTTGCAGAACCATGCCGAGGTCATCCTTACGCAACCGCGTTCGGGCTGCGGGAGGTCCGGGCGCGAAGGCGGGTCCTATCGCGCCTTCGTTTCGGGGCTAGACTTCGTATCAGTCGTTCGAGGCAACGCGACTGCTCTGCAGGAGCGAAGCTCCGAGCTTCGCGAGCGCGCGAAGGCTGAGCCCGGCGAGGACCGCTACGCTGAAGACGTTCAGTGGTCCGTGGGCGCCGTGTTTGCGGTGGTAGAGGAAGGCGCTCTTGTGGAGCAGCCAGACCGCTCTCGGTTTGCTGCGGCTGCTCGCGCCGGTCTGGTGGATTATCTCGACGTGGGGCAGGTAATAGACGAGCCAGCCGGCAGCGCGGGCGCGGCGGCAGAGGTCAGCATCCTCGAAGTACATGAAGAAGCGTTCGTCGAGGGAGCCTAATCCCCGCAGGGCGTCCCTCCGGATCGCCATGCAGGCGCCGGAGACCCAGTCGACCGGGGAAGCATGTGATCGGTCAGTGACGGCGGGGAACTGGTTCTTTACGAGCGAGCTCCTGGGAAAGAGACGGGTCAGGAGGGAGGTGCGCCCGAGGAACCCCGAGAGGGCGCTGATCTCACGCCGCGCCGAGAGCTGGAGCTCTCCCTCGGAGTTCAGAATCCTCGGTCCAACTATGCCCACCTTCGGATTCTCTTCGAAGAAGCTTTCCAGGCTCTCGAAAAAATCCCTTCCGACGACCGTGTCCGGGTTTATGAGGACGACGATGCCTCCCGTCGAGGCGGCGATGCCTCTGTTGTGGGCGCGGGCGAACCCGACGTTTTCCTTGTTCCGGATCAGACGTACAGAAGACGGCAGCTCCGGCGGCTGCACGCCGTCGTTGTCTACGACGATGGTCTCGAAGTCTCTATAGCCGGTCCGGTAAAGAGATTCGATGCAGCGTACGGTCAGGGGCCACGAGGCGTAGTTGACGATGAGCACGGAGAACTTCATCGTGAGATCGTTCTATCCCTCAGCCGGCGCACGATGCTCGCCGCGGCGGCGAGCGACGATTTCCTGAGCAGTTTGCGGATCTCGGCGTCCGAGAGCCGTTTGCGCTTCTGAACCGCGGCCCGCTTCTCTAGCATGAGCGGCAGGTGACGCCACGCTCCTGCAAGCCCCTCCAGGTGCGCCCGCAACGAGCCTGTCGTGGCGGTGGTAACCAGGCGCGCGAGCTGCCCGAGAACGAAGAAGGGCAGGATATGCGGCACGGCTGATAGGGGCAGGTCCTTGACGAGCAGGCTGAGTGAGTTCCGGGTACCCAGCCGGGTCGCCGTCGGGCTTCGCTTGCCGCCGGTCGAGGCGCTTCCCATGTGGCAGACGACGGCGTCGGGGACGTAGAAGCAGCGGTGGCCCGCCAGGTGGGCGCGGAAGCTGAGATCCCCGTCCTCGCAGTAGGAGACGAAGTCCTCGTCGAAGAGCCCGATCTCCTCGAAGAGCGACTTCCGATACAGCGCGGCGGCGGCGCACGCCCCGAAGACGTAGCCCGGCTCGTCGAATTGGCCCGTGTCGCGCTCTCCGTGCCCGAGGCGGTAGGGGAGGCCGCTCAGGCGCATGGCGTCCCCGGCACCGTCCAGCACCCGTCGATCGTGAAAGTCTACGAGCTTGCTCGCGAAGAGCCCCGACTCGGGGTGATCCTCCGCCGCGCGCACCAGCGCCTCGAGCCAACGCCCGTCCTGCTCGGTGTCGTTGTTGAGTAGCGCCACGAACTCGGTCGCCGAGACCTCGATGCCAGCGTTCACCGCCGCCGCAAAGCCCATGTTTTCTCCCAGGGCGAGGGTCTTTACTTCGGGGAAGTTCTCGGCGACGAAGCCTAGCGAGCCATCTTTCGAACCGTTATCCACGATTATGGTCTCGAAGTCTCTGTAAGTCTGGTCACGCAAGGATCCCAGACAGAGATCCAGGAACTGCTCGCCGTTCCAGTTGGGGATGACGACCGTGACGCGGGCGGGCACGGGTCTCAGGTGGCCGGGCCCAGCTCTTCGTGGTCGTAAACCTCGACCCGTGTGGGTGGTTGGATCACATCCCCGGCCGGGCGCTCTTCCGCGACGACCTCGAAGGTTGCCGGCTCTCCGGTCCTTCCCAGAAGTCTGCCCGCATCCCCCGAAACGGTGGCCTCGACACCGTAGTGACCTGGGCGAAAGGGTGCCCCGAAGGCGAAGTCGACGGTTACGACCTCGCCCTCCGCCCTCGCGCCGAGCGGAGGCTCCTCCATATCCGTCGAGGTCGCGAATAGGAGCGTTTCCGAACGGTCGCGCAGAACGGCACCGAAAGCACTTCCGTCCACGGCCTGCGCGTAACGCGCGCGAACCCTGACGGTCAGGGTGCTCCCCGATGGCACCCTATCCGCCGGCTGCTGGTCCTCATCCAACAGTTTTACGTCGAGGACCTCGGCCTCCCCCGTTGGCCGGCGCTGCCCGCGTTTCCCCTTGCCCTTCGGGGGGTCGGGCATGTCGTCTTCATCCTCGTGGGCGATGGCGTAGTCTAGTTGCTGGTCCCGCTCTGCGTTCTTGGCGTCCTTCTTGCTCTGGGACTTCTCCAGCACGCTGCGGTATTCGCCGAGTACCTCATCGGGGGTACCCCTGGCGATCATGTGCCCCCTGTTCAACAGCACGGCTTCCGTGCAGAACCTGTTGACCATGCCCATGCTGTGCGAGACGAAGAGGACCGTCGTTCCCGAGTCCCTGAGATCGTACATCCTTTGCAGGGCCTTCTTCTTGAACGACGCGTCGCCCGCCGAGAGGGCCTCGTCGATGACCAGGATGTTGGGCTCCACGTTCACCGCTACGGCGAAGCCCAGGCGGGACTTCATCCCGCTGGAATAGGTCTTTACGGGATGGTCCATAAAGTCCCCGATGTCCGCGAACGCTTCGATCTTTTCGAACCTCTCCAGCATCTCGTGGCGGTCTATGCCGAGGATCAGGCCGTTCATCATCGCGTTCTCGCGGCCCGTGAACTCGGGATTGAAGCCCGAGCCGAGCCCGAAGATGGCGATCAGCCTTCCGTTTACCTCCACCGTGCCGGTCGTCGGCTGAAGGACGCCGGAGATGATCTGGAGCATCGTGCTCTTGCCCGCCCCGTTGCGGCCGAGGATGCCCAGGGTACTGCCCTGCTCGATCTCCAGGTCTATGTCCTGGAGCGCCCAGAAGTCCTGGCTGTGCTGCTTTTTGCCAAAGCTCAAGATTTCTCTCAGGCGCAGGGACTTGCTGGACGTGATCCTGTACTTTTTCCCAATTCCCTTGAGAGAGATGGCGGGTGTCACAGGTGATCTGCGAATCTTGGCTTGAGCCGGACGAACAACGCGAAGCCGACGATGAAGAGGGCCACGGAGAAGAGCGTGAAGTAGAGGGTCGAAAGGGCGCCAGGCATAGTGCCGTCCAGGATCAAGTCCCTGTAGGCGTTCACCAGGTACGCCAGCGGGTTGTAGTCCTCGATCCAACTGAGCGAATCGGGTAACCTATCCGGCGGCCAGAGGATGGGGGTGACAAAGAACATCCCCCTTATGACGGGTCGCATGACCTCACCCACGTCGGGCAGGAAGGTCCCGAGGACCGCCATTATGTAGGTGAGACCGAGGATAAAGATCATCTGCAGCACTACGATGACGGGCATGTAGAGGAGCGTCGGGTGCAGCGTCCTGCCGAACAAAAGGAGCATAACCAGGAGCGCCCCGAAGCCGAAAACCTTATCTACCATCGAAGCGATAGCGTTCGTGAAAGGCAGGATCTCCGTCGGAAACACGACCTTCTGGACCAGCCCCGAGTTGCTCCTGATGCTGTTGAGGCCCTTGTTCAGCGCCTCGGAGAAGGTCAGGAAGGGGAGCAACCCACAGTACAGGTAGAGGCCGAAGTTGAGCGTGGGGTCGCCCTCCACCGCCCGGTCTTTTATCCCGATCACGTGGGAAAAGATGAGGGCGAGGAAGAAGACCCAGACTAGGGGCCCCAGCACCGCCCACGCCAGGCCCAGGTAGGATCTCCTGTACGCGCGGGTCACCTGCCGGTGGATAAAGTACCCGAGCAGCCAACGCCGCCTGTAGAAAGTCCCAAGAGCGTCGAAGAACGCGCTCCCAAGGCCCTGCTTTTCACTGGAAGTGTACGTTGCCAAACAAGTCCCTCGTCTTGCCGATGCCGAACGGTAGTGTAAACCCTGGACTCCAAAAATCTAGGGCGGGCCGTAGCCCTTGCGGACCGCGGCTTCAACGATCGTCCAGGAACCAACAGCTGACTGCTGATCGCCGACCACTGGTGGCTTGCGAAGGGGTACAGGGCCCCTGCGCAAACTAAGGAACTGCCGTGTTAACTGCCGTGTTGGCGTCTATCCTGCCGTGCCCGTAGTACGGGTCGTCGCCGGCCGGCCCAAGGTCGGCGGCGGTAGACTGCATGCGTTCGCGGATCTCACCGGCCGTCTTGCCCTCCGAGGCGAGCAGCCCCGCGAGGGCCGACACGAAGGGCGCGGCCTCACTGGTCCCGCTCTCGTCGCCGTAACCTCCTCCCTCGATGGCCGCGCGGGTGGACAGTATGCCTGCCCCCGGCGCCGCCAGGTCCACCCAGTCACCGCGGCTGGAAAAGCTGGCCGGTTTGTCGTCGCTGTTCGTGGCGCTGACGGCGATAGCATCCTTGTAGGCCGCGGGGTACTGTCGCGTGCTTGGTCGCATGCTTGTTCCGGCGTTGCCAACCGCGGCCACGACCACGGCGCCTTTCCCGTCTGCGTAGGCCCTGTCTATCGCGTCTTTCAGCACGGTGGATCGTTGCGCACCACCGAAGGAGAGGTTGATCACGTCGGCTCCCTGGTCCACGCTCCAGTCTATGGCGGGGACAAGGTTGCTGTCCTTGACGAGCCCGGACGCCTTCATCACCTTGGCCACAAGGAGCTCGCAACGTGGGCATCCCCCCGCAACGCCCCTGTCGTTGTTGGTAAGCGCGGCGGCTATGCCCGCCACGTGGGTGCCGTGGCCGTTGCCATCGTTGACCACGGCACTACCGGTGAAGAAGTTTCTCTGCGCCGCGATCTTGGCTATGTCGGGATGCCCCTTGTCGATGCCCGAGTCTACGATGGCGATCTTCACGTTCCTGCCCTTCGCATCGTTCCATGCGCGAGGAAAGCGGGCCTTGTCGAGTCCCCACTGGCCGCCGAACTTCGGGTCGTTCGGTACCCAGGAAGCCCTGCGGATAAAGTTGTAGTCGGCGGCCTCGACGCGCGGTTCGTTCCGGAGGTTTCCGAGCTTCCTCTCCAAGGAGCGAGTCCTGGCCTCCTCCGACTCCTCGCGTCGTATACCGGGAAACGAGATGAGACGGATCTCTCCCGGAAGATCCTTCGCGGTTTGCCCCCCCGACCCGCGGACTACGGCCTGCTCGGTGTTCTCGGAGGTCCCCGGCTCGTAAAGGACCAGCAACTTTCCGGCGACGTAGGGGGCGCCACCGGGGTCCTCGTCTACGTTCGGCCGTGGGGCGGCCTCCCCCTTTGCACCTGGTGCGAGCGACAGGAGCAAGATCGCCCACAGCAGGGCTACCGCGAGAACGGAGAACTGGCGTGTATCGGAACGTGAATTTGCCGAAAGACCCAAAACCTAGGCTACCTCCTCTTGTAGTCGACGCGCAGGCGATCGAGCTCATGGTAGGCATGGTGCGCTGCATGGCTGCCGTCGCCGGACCAGAGTAAATTCCGATCGGGATCTAGCATTTCGAACTTCGGAATATTATCCTTCCTCGAGGTTGGGTGACAAGGACAGCCTCGATCTCACCCTTCCTAGGTAACCTAAGCCCGCAAGCATCATCATCGCGCATCCTATGCGGTGCCCATAGCTCAGCCACTTATGCCGCCCCCAGCCTGTAGCGTGGCGCAAATTGTGCAGATCACCGTGCCACGCATCCGCGTCCATTAGCTGGCCTGCTACCTTGGCCGTGCTTGTAAACTGGCTGACCTTCTTGCGGCGGTAGCTCCAGCGGGCTTTGGCAAACGGTTGATAGCCGCCGTTAACGATCTCGCGCCAGAGATCTGAGGCGTAGCCGCGCTTGAAGCCAAGGTAGTAGGCGGCATCCCAGAGGCGCACGTTGTTAAACGTGCTTAGGTCTATGCCGCCTATGGAGTCGGTGTAGCCCTTGCCAGCGTACACAAATATTAGCAGCTCGCGGCCTATCCTGCGCCTGAGCTCGCGGATGAAGGCGAACAGGTAGTCCTTTTTCGGGCTCAAGGACGGGAAGTTCGGGTAGGCTTCGAAGTCGATCAGCGGACACTTTCCGCGCTGCCAGCCGCCGCCAGCCACGCGTAGGAAGTGCGCCACCTGCCGGCGGACCGGGGCGTTCACGAGGAAGTGGTACGGGAAGCGCACGAACCCCCTGGCCTTGGTGCGCCTGGCGTTCCTGGCGTACCAAGGGTCCGAGTACTTCTTGCCGTTGGGGTACGGTCCCTCCGTGGCCTTTATCCCAGAGAAGCGAAAGCCCTCGTTCCAGATCCTCAGCCAATTAAGCTCGCCCTGCCACTTGGATATGTCGATGCCAAACACCACATCGAGCAGGTCGCGCTGTATATCCGCAACGCCAGGCTCCGCATTCGCCTCATCTTCTTTGCGCGCGGCATGTTGCTTGGCTAGGAACTCCTCGGGCGTAAGGATGCCCGCTTTCATCCCGCCAAACTCGTGCTCTACCTGCGTATTACTTTTGATACCCGCGTAAAAGCGTTCCAGGTCAGCCGCCTGTGCCGCTTCGGCTTCGCGCTGATTGAGTAGCGTTCCCGCTGCCACGGCACCTACAGCAGCCGCCCCTGCCTTGCTAAGGAACGCCCACCTGCTCATCCGCCCTTCGAACTCCGACGCGACCTCCTTATCACGCCTCCTGTCCGAACCTCTCAGCGCAGGGCCCTCACCTCGGCGCGTTTTTGAGCCTCTCAGTGCGCTTACCTCGCCTCGCAGCTCGGCGTTCTCAAAGCGCATCTGCTCGTTCTCGCGTCCCAGCGCCTCAAGACTCTGGGCCAGTCCCTCTAAGCTCAGCCTGTCGCCCTTTGCTCGCTCATGCTCTTTGCCTCTCGGGCATGGCGTGAAGGTAAAACCCTGCCCCCTCACTGGTAACGATGGTCGCGGAAGCCCCACCTTGCAGGACCTCACACACCTGCTCCGCATACAGCGCGCCGCCCCCGTAGTCGGAGACGGCGTCGTACCAGTCGCCGAGATCGGACGGCTTCTGCGGGCCCGTTAAGTCCGCCAGAACCGCGGCCCCACCGCGTACGTTGGAGGTACGGTCTTCTTGAGGGCCTCCACGGATAGTCTCGTGAGGGAGGCGGCCTTGCCCAACGTATCCCTGGACGGGTTCTTCGTGAGGGCCATGACCCCGTAGTTGCCCTGCCCTTCGGGGTCGCCACTCTCGTAGTCGCTGGCCGAAGGCGGGAGCATCTCCCAGCGGGTGTTCACGTAGCCCACCGCGAGGAGCAGATCCCGCGGAACGCCGTACTCGCGCGACGCGCGGCCGAACTCGTCCGCCAGAGACGTCTGCCTGACATCGACGCTTGCGCCGGAGCCAGCCGCACAAATTACTATTACCGAAATGGCCGACAGTGCGATCAACGCCCCATAACGCAAGTTCCCCCTCCAAGGAAGATGCCTGTCGCAACCGCACCATTATCTGTCAGGGTTCGAGAAAAGTTAAGGGTTCTGTGACACACTTTTCGGGAGGTTTTAGTGACGGAGGTCGCACGATTGACTCTTGGCCGCGCAATCAAAACCCCTCCTTTGACTCTCGGCGTGGGCGATGCTTGAGGGTCTGAGGGCCCGCGCCCAGGTGCTCGGGCGGGCCGTTCGGAGCGCCGGAAAAAGGAGCCGGACGCTCACCCGGATCTACAGCACGCTCATCGGTCAGCGCAAGCGGGCCTACCTCGAGCTGGGCCGATCGAGGGAAAGCATCGACCCGGCGAGGATGGTCTGGATCTTCGGCTCCGGGCGCAGCGGGAGCACGTGGCTGCGCAGCATGATGGGAGAGCTGAAAGACGCCGGGGTCTGGGAGGAGCCGATGGTGGGACGTCTCTTCGGCGAGTTCTACGCCAGGGCGCCGAAGGACAATTTGCGTTCCGCCGACTTCGTGATGGGGGATCCTATCCGTAAAGGTTGGATCTCCTCGATAAGAAATTTCGTTCTCGACGGGGCGAGATACTCGAATCCTCGCCTCGGTTCCGGGGAATACCTCATCATCAAAGAGCCCAACGGCTCAGTCGGGGCACCGCTCTTGATGGAGGCCCTGCCGGAGAGCCGTATGATCCTGCTCGTCCGCGACCCCAGGGACGTGGTCGCCTCCGTCCTCGACGCCGCCACGGAAGGCGGCTGGCTCTACGAGAACAGGGAAGGAAAGACCAACGCGAGGCCCAGCAAGACGGAAAGGAGGCCGAACGCCTTCGTCAGGGAGAGGGCGAACGTGTACAGGCGCGGCGTCGAGAGCGCATGGCGGGCCTACGACGCCCACGAGGGGCCGAAGGTCCTCGTCCGATACGAAGACCTCAGGTCGGACACCGTGAGTGAGATGCGCCGGATCTACGCGATTCTTGGCATCGCTGTTGGAGATGAGGATTTGCGGCGGGCGGTCGAGAAGCACTCGTGGGAGAACGTGCCGGAGCGGGAGAAAGGCAGGGGCAAATTCTACCGCAGGGGGACGTCTGGCGGGTGGAAGGAGGACCTGACCCCGAGGCAGGTCGAGGTGGTGGAGAAAGCGACCTTCCCCCTGCTGGAGAGGTTCTACCCCAAGGCTTGAGATCGCCCAAGGCATCTGTTGTGATCCCCACTTTCCAGGCGGGTCCCGGCTTCGACGAGTTGCTGACGAGGCTCTTCTCTCAAAGAACAGACTTCGACTACGAGGTGCTCGTGATCGACTCTGGCTCGACGGACGGTACGGTCGAGCTCGCCAGACGCCACAGCGCCTCCGTACACCGAATAGCCCCGGGCGAGTTCAACCACGGCGCGACGCGCAACCTCGGCGCCTCGCTCTCCGCTGGACGCTACGTCGTCTTTCTCGTGCAGGACGCCCTTCCTGTGGACGACGATTGGCTCGCGGCGATGGTCGAGAACCTCGACGCCGACGAGACGGTCGCGGGTGTGTACGGGCGTCAGATCCCACACCCCGACAGCAGCCCGCTGACCCGAGCCCTGATGCGAGACTGGCCCACCTCCCGTTCCGAGCGCCACGAGCAGTTCGCCGGCGGCCCCGAAACCTACGCGGCCCTGCCCCCGGAAACGCGTCGCTCGCTCGCCGTCTTCGACAACGTGAGCTCCTGCGTCCGCCGCTCGGTGTGGGAGCGCTTCCCCTTCGAAAGGACGCGCTTCGGGGAAGACCTCAGATGGGGCAAAGCCGTCGTCGAGGCCGGCCACAAGCTAGTCTACGACCCGCGTTCGGCCGTGCTCCACTCCCACGAACGGGGCACCCTCTACGACCTAAGGCGCCACTATGTCGATGGCCTCACCCTCCACGAGCTCTTCGGGCTCACGCCAACCCCGAACCTGGCGCGCCTGTTCCTGAACGTGATCCTCACCTCAGCCCACCTCTACCTCAGCAAGGACGACGGGACGGAGATTTTAATCCCCCGGTTCCTCCTGCTCGCCATCAGATACGCTCTCTGCTCCCAGGCAGGCACCTACCTATCGGCCCGCAGAGTCGGGAGATCAAGAACAACCAACTCCCGGATCTCCGTCAGAATCGACAGATTCCTGCTGAAGGACATCTAAAGCGGCTCGCGAAAAGGATGAGACAGTCCACGCGACGAGCCCCGTTTTCGGCCGGTGGGTGGTGCCAAGTTCGGATCAAGGCCGATTGCAGGACGGAAGCCGCCATGGTCCGCGGGTCCCCTGACGGGTCCCCTGTTATCTCCGTGGATTCCCGCTGCCCGCTTGCGCGGGGACATGTTTCGGGAGGATGACGTACAAACTTGGCCAGGAATAGTGCCCCGCCGGGCTGCGGTGAGGACTGACACGAACGGAGAAAGGTCCCGGCCCTCCGTGGCAGGCGAGCGTTGGGAGGAGCGCCAGGAGCGCGAAGATGGCCTGGCCGACCACGTCCACCGCGTCGTACGGGGCCTGCACGACCCGTACCAGGCGTAGGTGGGCGTGAGCGGTCCACCGTACGGGTCAGCGTCGTGTTTACGTGGTATCCATTTGCTCGTACGCGTTAGAGATCTCTTGCCCCGACACCAGGAGGAGAGGTAGTGCCCGACAGTACCATCGTGCGGCCAGCGACCCGCGACAACATCGACGGGGTACGGTCGATTGCCCATGCCTACGGCAACCTCGGCTACTGGTCGCGGCGGCCGTACTACCTGGACCACGAGATGGAGAGCGGCCGCCTCCTCGTCGCGGAGGACGGCGGCGGGGGCGGGATGCTCGCCTTCGTGGCGGTGCTCGAGCGCGGGGGGTGGCGCACCTGGCGGAGCTGTTCGTCCGGCCGGACCGACTGGGCAGGGGTATCGGCGGCAGGCACCTGACCGAAGTCATGGCCGGCACCGAGGAGCGCGTCACGTTCGCCAGCTCCGACCCGCGCGCCTTGCCGCTCTACGTGAGGCACGGAATGCGCTCCGTGGAGCCGCTGCTCTACCTCAGGGGTGACCGTCGGGCGGTGGGGTTGCTGCCCGTCGCCGGGGTTTCGGTCGAGGCGGCCGACCCCGACGATGTCCTCGGGCTCGACGCGCGGGCGAGCGGACGGGGGCGGTCGGGGGACCTCGCCTTCCTCTAGGGGGCGGGGCCGTCACGCTCCTGTGCCGCCGCGGCGGGGAGGCAGTGGGCTACGGTTTCTGTCACCCATTAAGCTCGGATGGCGCGGGCGGGGGAAGCGTGCCGTCCTCGGGCCGCCGGGCGCCCGCGACGAGCGCGGGGCCAGGAGCACCGTCCTGGCCGTCGCCCGCGCCGCGGCCTCAGGCGGGGCGGACACGGTGTACGTTGCGCTGCTGGCGTCACACCCGGCGCTCGCGGAGTTGCTGGAGGCGGGTTTCAAGGTTGGCGACGCAGACACGTTCATGGCGTCGAGCCCCAGGCTCCTGGACGGGCGGCCCTACGCGCCGTCTTCGGACCTCGGCTGAGCCCGGGGTCCGAGCGCCTTCTGCCTCGCCAAGCTCCCCGGCTTCAAGCCCATACCCCACCTGAAGGCGATAGGCGAACAGAAGCCCTACCTGCCGAGCAGGAGGACCGCCGCGCGCTACCCGAACTCGGGGCCGGTCCCTACGAGGCCCATCGACCGGTCCGCGAGGCAAGCGCTGCTCTTCCCTCACCTCGCGGACCTCTAAGCTCCACCCCAACCGCGACCCCGGCAGCAAACTAAGCCAGTAACTGCGCAACGGCGGGCTGCGACGAGACGCGGCAGAAGCGATCCGCCGCTCACGTCCGCGTGTTCGTGGCCGGTCGAAGGCCGCCTAGAGCCGGACGTGCGCCTCCGCGAGGCGATGTGGGCCAGCCGGGGAGGTACGGGGACGTTCCGTCGTTTCTGCCAGGTCCGGCTGCAGCCGTAGGTCGCGCCATTCTTGGCTTAGTTTGATGACGTAAGCGGTAGGTCTTCCGCGTGCCGCAGCCTGAAGCTTGATGCCCGCAGCCGAGGATAACAGAGGTGTAGGGGAGGTTCGCGAACCGCCCTCGATGCGAACCGCTTCAACGTTTCCGTATAATCCATCGTCGTGCAAGCAGAACGCCACGC
Organism: Rubrobacter sp.; assembly: GCA_036520255.1. Taxonomy (GTDB): domain Bacteria; phylum Actinomycetota; class Rubrobacteria; order Rubrobacterales; family Rubrobacteraceae; genus Rubrobacter_D. Next base: position 11,824 of record DATDKB010000076.1, read on the forward strand.
AAAGCCTCTCGACGCCTCACATTGAGGGTCCTCTTCACCACCCACCAGTTCTTCCCCGAGAGCCACGCGGGTGTGGAGATCGTAACGCTCGGGCTGGCGCGGGGGCTGAAGGCCCGCGGGCACGAGCCTTCCGTCCTCGCGGCCAAGCGTACCGTCCCCCACAGTGACCTCCTGCCTGGCGAGACGGAGAATTACGAGTTCGAAGGAATTCCCGTCCGCAGGATCGGCCGCCCCGAGGAGGGCCTGACCCGTCCCTACGAGCTGAACTACCGCAACGACGAAATGGCCGGGAAGACACGGGAGTACGTGCGGCAGGCCGGCCCGGACCTCGTTCACGCCATGCACCTCCAGGGACTCTCGGCGAGCGTCCTGCCGGTATTAGAGGAGTTCGGGTTGCCCGTAATGTTCACGGCGGCCGACTTCTGGACGGTGTGCCCGGTCGTCGACCTGAGGAGACACGACGGTGTGATGTGCGAGGGGCCCGACGTTTCCCACTGCGTCAGATGCATAGCCAGCAGGAGCGCGGACCCCCGCCTGCAGAGGGCGGCGCACCTGGTGCCAGGCGTCGTTACCCGCGCCGCCGGCCTGGCGTCCCGAACGCCCCTCTCGCGCTTCTCGTTTCCCCTGCGCCAGGTCGGGGCCGTGAGGGAGCGTGCCGCCTACATCAGGGACCGGATAGAGCACGTGGACCTCATCCTCGCCTACACCCACCTCACCCGCGACCTGCTCGTCGCGAACGGCATCGGGAGAGATAAGATACAAGTCTCCCCCTACGGTATAGACAACTCCCACGTCGCCCATGCCCGCTCAGAACGACGCCCGTCGGCGACGCTCCGGTTCGGATTCGTGGGTACCCTAGCGCCACATAAAGGCCCCGACGTGCTCGTTCGGGCGTTCGGGATGTTGCCGCCCGGATTCGACGCGACACTTTCAGTTTACGGGAGCGACAAGGGCTACGAATCGTATGCCGCGGGGTTGCGCGCCCTCGCTGGGGACGACAGACGAGTTTCCTTTCACGGTCCTTTCTCGCGCGAGGAGCTGGGGAGCGTGCTGGCGAACCTCGACGTGCTCGTGGTTCCTTCCCGCTGGTACGAGAACGCGCCGGGTGTGATCTTCGAGGCCTTCGCCGCCGGGATGCCGGTGATCGCCACCGATCTCGGGGGAATGTCCGAGTTCGTGAAGCCTGGCAAGAACGGCCTGCTCTTCGCCCTCGAAGACGCGGCAGACCTCGCCAGACAGTTACGTACTTTCATCGAAGACAAGAGCCTTCTCAGGCGCCTGCGAGCCGGCATCGAACCTGTCAAGACCGTCGGTGAGTACGTGGGCGAGCTGATAGAACTCTATGGTACGCTCGCAGATGCATCGAAAAAGCAATGAAGAAAGCTCGGATACGCAGAGGAGATCCGCGTGCAACGTGACGCCTACAGAGACTCTAGCCTCCGCCCTGGCGGAGTACCGTCGTGAGGGTCTTGCTGACCGGCGCCGGCGGACAGCTTGGCCTGGAGCTGGCCGAGATTCTTCCCCGGAGGGATCACGAGGTCGTGGCCCTCGACCGCCAGGGACTCGACGTGGCCGACCCCGAGGCTGTGGATAGTGCCGTCGAGGAGCATTCGCCTAAGTTAGTCGTCAACGCGGCCGCCTACACCAACGTGGACGGGTGCGAGGAGGCGACGGATCTCGCGTACTCCGTAAACGCCCTCGGGCCGCGCAATCTGGCCCAGGCGTGCGAACGACGAGGCTGCGAGCTCCTGCACGTGAGCACCAACTACGTCTTCGATGGCAGGGACGGGAAGCCTTACGAGCCGTTTGACGTCCCGAACCCCATCAGCGCCTACGGCCGCACGAAGCTCGCCGGGGAGGAACTCGTCATGCGGCTGACGAACCGCTGGTTCGTCGTTCGCTCCGCAGGCGTATACGGGCGGGGCCACAACTTCGTGCGCACCATGCTGCGCGTGGCGGAAGAGCACGACTCGCTCAAGGTCAAGGACGATGAGTTCATCTCCCCGACCTACGCCCGAGATCTTGCCGAAAGCATTGCCGGGATAGTCGAGGACGGCCGTTACGGACTCTATCATTTGACCAACGCGGGATCCTGCTCCTGGTACGATTTCACGCGCGAGATCTTCCGCCTCGCCGGGGTCGAGACCGAGGTCGTCCCCATCCCAGGCTCCGAGTATCCCCTGCCCGCTGCACGTCCGGCCAACGGAATCCTCGCCTCCGTGGGCAGCCCGGAACTCAGGCACTGGAGCAAGGCGCTCGCCGACTACCTGGAACAAGAGGTCGCGTCCGATGGTGCGCGGGTGAGGTCCTGACCGCGCCCGGTCGCAAGCCCGTCGAGATGCTCAGGGGCGCGAAGGCGACCCTGGACCGCGCCACGGGTGCTCTACGCTCCAGAATCAGCAAGCAGGCCCGCAGGGAGCTCGCGCTCAAGGACGCGGAGATTTCCGCGCTGAGGAGGGAGCTGGCGCGGTTGGGTGGGGAGAAAGACCTAACCATCCCGGCTACCGGAGGTGTGCCCGTGTTTTTCGTCGTGGGCAACCAGAAGTCGGGCACGACCTGGCTGATGCGGATGCTCGATGCGCACACAGAGATACTCTGCAAGGGCGAGGGCCGCTTCTTCGGGGGAAGCTGGAGGCAGAAGAGCTTGAAGCAGAGGGACACGATGAGGCCGGCGAGCTCGCTCTACAACGCCATCCTAAACGCCGAGTACTTGAGGATTTGGGTGGAGCGGTCGGTCTGGAGCAGGAACGACGGTGCCGACGAGCACCTCGACAATCTCACCCGCATGGCCATCGACTACTTCCTCAAGGGCGAGCTCCTGAAGAGCGGGAAACGGGTCGTGGGGGACAAGTCGCCGCTTCTCACCCCCGAGACGATGCAGGAGATCTCCGCCATCTACCCCGAGGCGAAGGTGATCCACATCCTCAGGGACGGTAGGGACGTGTCCGTCTCCGCAGCCCATCACGCACGCAACTTCAACCGTGCACGCAAGCAAAGCGGGTCGAACGAGACCGAAGGGAGCGTCTTCCCGGAAGGCCAGCTCGAGAAACTCGCCACGGAATGGGCCTTCAGGGTCGGCAAGACCGTAGAAGACGGCCCCGAACTCCTCGGCGAAAACTACACCGAAGTCCGCTACGAAGACTTGCTGCAGAAGCCCGAGGCTGAGATCCGGCGACTGCTTGTTTTCCTCGAGGTCGACGCCGACGAAGAGTCCGTGACCCGCTGCATCGACGCCGCCAGCTTCGAGAGGCTCTCCAAAGGCAGGAAGAGGGGCGAAGAAGACCCGTCCTCGTTCTTCAGGAAAGGCGTGGCGGGCGACTGGAAACACGTCTTCACCCAGAGGGAACGGGAGATCTTCGACCGTGAGGCGGGCGAACTGCTCACCAGACTAGGCTACTGATGAGCACGCTGCCTAACGGCAGCTTGTCAGCGCGTTCCGGCCTTCGGCCTCCACTTTCAGGATTTCAGTACGCTCGGCCCTTTGGGCTTCGCTTGTCGGCTTTTCATGCCGACTCTGTCTGAACGGTCGCACATTTCCGCCAGGGGCGCACGCCGAGCGCTTCTCATGTCATCCCAGCCCCACGTACCCGCCATTCCTGCAGAACCAGAAATCCGCGGGCAGTAAAAGATGTAGGAGCCTGTGGGTTCGCGGGCGCACCTTGTCACTCTCTTGCGTCGATACCACAGAACCTGTCCCCGCGAAAGCGCGGGGCGAAAGTCAAGAGCACCAGCGATGTATAGACGACAGTACGAATACTAAGTGCTGAATAAGTACTAAGATATGCTGTACGATACTATTAGTTCCAAGGTAGAAGTCTTTGTCGACTAGGTGCCATGGTGTGAAGGGGGGCGAGATGTCCGGACGTTTATCGGTACGCTTGGTGTTGATCTTGTTTGCGGGGTTATTCGGGTGTTTCCTCCATGCCAGGTCCGCGGTAGCGCTGCCTGACGGGTTCGAAGAGGAGAAGTTCTCGCCGACGTGCCGGCGCCAACGGCGCTGGACTTTACGCCGAACGGGCTGATGCTGGTCGGCCAGCAAGCCGGGGCAGCTCTACGTGGTGGGCGGTGGGCAGCGGTCTGTGGCCTTGGATCTCGGCCCCGACGTGTGCTCCAACTCGGAGCGCGGGCTGCTGGGGGTGGCCGTGGACCCGGATTTCGGGGAATCCGGGCACAACTACGTTTACCTCTGCTACACCTTCAACGAGTTCAGCCAGTGCTCGGTAGGCAATCCCTCGGACCCGAACAACCCGGTCAATCGGGTCTCGCGGTTCACTATGTCGGGAAATACCCTGGACCCGGGTAGTGAACAGGTCCTCCTGGACAACATAAGGTCGCCGAACGGCAACCACAACGGCGGTGACCTGAAATTCGGCAAGGACAAACTCTTCTACGTAAGCGTCGGCGACGGCGGTTGCGACTACGCGGAGGGGACGAAGTGCCAGTATCAGAACGATGCTCCCCGTGACCGGAACATCTTGCTCGGCAAGGTCTTGCGCATTAGGCGCGACGGCGGGGTCCCAACCTCCAACCCCTACACGGGAACGAAAAGCGGCCGGTGCAACCAGACGAGACGCACCGCGAGCGGAAACGATTGCAAAGAGACCTTCGCGTTGGGCTTAAGGAACCCCTTCCGGATGGCCTTGGATCCCGACGCCGCGGGTACGAGCTTGCGCATCAACGATGTCGGCGGGGAGAGCTGGGAGGAGATAGACTACCCGAAGGCCGGCGCCGATTACGGCTGGAATCTCTGCGAGGGCCGCCGCGACAACCCCTACCGCGCAGGCACGGTGAACTGCTCGAGCAATACCTACACGGCGCCCATCCACGAGTACAGTCATAGCTCGGGGTGCGAGTCTATAACAGGTGGCGCTTACGTACCAGACGGCTTCTGGCCCGCTATCTACGACAGGGCCTACTTCTTCGGGGACTACGTCTGCAACAAGATCTTCAAGCTGACGCCCAGGGCCGGAGGCGGCTTCCAGCAGGAGCTGTTCGCCAGCGGGCTGGGAGCGGGCGGCCCCATTGCGATGGAATTCGGACCATACAAAACGGGCGATAAAGCCCTCTACTACACGACCTTCGATGGCGACGGCGGTGGGCAGGTGCGTCGCATCGTCCACACCGCAGGCAACCTGGCCCCGGTAGCGGCCGCGGATACGGTCGGCGCGAACTACGACTCCTCGCTAACCATGGACTTCGACGGCTCGGGAAACAGCGACCCCGACGGCGATACGCCGCTGACCTACGTCTGGGACTTCGGCGACGGCGGCGCGCCTGTGGAGACGGCTACCCCTGCAATCAACCATACTTACCAGGAGCACGGGAAATGTACCGTCAGGTTGACGGTTAGAGATGATTTGGGCAACGAATCTGTTCCCGACACGATCGAGGTGTATCCTGGCGACACCCCGCCGAGGCCGGTGATCGGGTTGCCGTCTTTGGGCACGACGTTCCGCGTAGGGCAGTCTTTCACGGCGACGGGTTTCGTTACGGACACACAGGATGATGGCGACGGGGATGCGGCGACCGCGGCGACGTTGAGGTGGGAGGTCAGGCGCTATCACGACGGCGACCACTTCCATCCGTGGAGCAACACCCCGACGTTCGTGGCGCCTCCGCCCGAGGGTCTGTACTCCATGGACCCCCGGAAAAACTATCTGCAGGTCAGGCTGACGGCCACCGACTCGCTTGGCCTCTCGAAGACCGTTAGCAGGAGGATCGAGCGAGGATGGTCGACGTGCGGTTCGAGACCGGGCCGCGAGACCTCAAGCTTGGCGTCAACGGTTACACGTTCAGGGCGCGGGAGGTTTTGACCTCGTGGGAGGGTTACGCGTTGAACATCGATGCCGTGCGGCAGCGCGACGGGAGCGGGCGGTTGTGGGCGTTCGACAACTGGTCCGATGGGGGCACCAAAGCGCACACCATCGAGACGCTCGGGGTTTTGAGGACTTACACGGCCTACTTTCGGAGCATCTAACGCCGATTCTGGCGCGATCGTCAACTAGCGGTAATCGGGATATATTTGTATAGTGCGCGGCGGGAGTTTCTCTGAAGAGGTACACAAACTTTGAGCGACCAGTTGATCATCGCAGGATTTCATCGGAGCGGAACTTCGGCGACCGCCCGCCTATTGCATCGCGCCGGGTTGTTCCTCGGCTACGAGTTGCTCGAGGCGCTGCCGTCCAACCCTTACGGGCACTTCGAAGACAGGGAGATCGTAAACCTGCATGCTCGCATCCTCGCCGACAACGAGCAGACCTGGGCCGTCGACGAGCCCCTCCTGCCCGTCGTCGGGCAGGAGCGTTGGCAGCTCATGCGGCGGATCATCGACCGGCGCAACTCGGAGCATAGGCTCTGGGGGTTCAAGGACCCCAGGGCATGCCTGTTCATGATGCTCTGGAAGCACCTGCTCCCTGGCGCGAAGGGCCTCATCGTCTACAGGCATTTCTCGGGCTCCACATACTCGCTCGGGCATCGGCACTCCAGCGACATGTTCCTGGGAAGGGGCTCCGAGCACGTGCACCGGCGGTTCTGGGAGGAGCCCGACTTCGCGCTCAAGATGTGGCTCGTGCACAACAACGCGCTGCTCGCGTTCGCCCGTACCTTCCCCGAAGACACCATGACCGTCTCGCTCGATATGATCAGGGACGGCTTCCCGCTGGTCTGGGCCCTGAACCGTCGATGGAACCTGAACCTCGAGGATGTGCCCATCGCTGAGGCCTTCGACCAGAGCATAAGCATGCGCCGGGTCCGCCGGCAGCCGGTTTCGGACCCGGGGCTTGGTGAGAAGGTCCGGGACACCTGGCAGAAGCTCGAGGAGCTGGCCGGCGAGACCGAGATGTTGCTAGGAAAGGAAGTCCCGGTTGTCTGAGAACGACTTCTACACGCCGAGCGAGCTGGACCGGCTGAGGATGGAGAACGAGCTGCTCGCCTTCGAGGTGCGTTTTCTGAAAGCTCGTTCGGGCGGTCCGGCCGAGGTTGCGGCCTCGTCCGTCTCGCTGAGCCGGATGACGCACCTGGAGGAGGCGGAGACGGACCTGAAGCTGCTCTTGAGACGGATACGGAACAGCCCACTTGGCCCCGTCGCAAGGACCAACAGGAACTTCAGGACCCTGACCGACCGTTACCTGGACCGGTCGGATGACGTCGTGTCCAAGTCCCCGCCGCAGCGGGTCGCATACCTCGAAGGGGCGGAGAGGGACCTGGTTTTGTTGCTCGGACGTCTTGGCAGGGGTCCTCTGGGCGTCATGTTCCGGCGCAGGAAGAGCTTCCGCACCCTGCAAGAGCGTTACCTCTAGGTGAGGATGGACAGGATCCCCACAGACAGGCCGGAACACCCCGTCTTCTACGCGGGCAGGTTCTCAGAAGAAGTCACCGACGCAGGAATGCCGGCGGATCACATCGTCCTCAGCGACTGGGATGTCCTGCCTGCGCAGCTCGCTTCGGCGCTGGAGCGGGCCAGCGTACTCGTAGTCCTCGACATGTTCTCGTTCCCATTCGAGTCCCTGACGGGCGATCTGGTGGACGTGCCCCTGATCCTGCTTCTCCCGTCTGGATTGGACGCCAATTTCCTCGCGACCGTGTTCGGCAAGGCCGCCTTCGCGAGGCTCGGCTTCTTCGACCGGATCGCGGCCTCAGACGACGGCCTGTGGGCAGAACTGCGCCGGAAGTACGACCTTACGGAGGGGCAGCGCGTCGAGGTCGAAGACAACCGCCCGGAGCACGCCGCATCGGAGATAAGGGCCGCTCTGGAGGCTGAGTCCGCGCTTCACGCCACCTTCGGAGAAGGCGACTACGAGGCGGACCGGTACTGGGCCGAGCGTGGCGATGCCCTCGCCGGCAACGCGCCGCACCGCGCGATCTGCAGCGTCAACCACAGCCCGAGGTTCAACAAGGCTATCCACAGAGTCCAGGCAAAGACCCTCCGTCCCCAGTTCGCCGCGGCGCGCGGGACCCAGACCGAGGAGGTCCCGTTCGATGTCCTCGAGGTCGGCGCCGGGGTCGGACGCTGGGCCGCGAGCTTCGACCTGGCCAAGACGCGGTTCACCGGGGTGGATATCAGCGTGGGCATGGTGGAAGCCGCCCGCCACAACTTCCCGCAATGCAGCTTCGACCTGCTTGGGGAAGAGCCGGTCCTCCCTTACGGGGACGAGAGCTTCGACCTGTCGTTCAGCGTTACTGTTATGCATCACAATCCGACGTCTACCAAGCGCGCCCTCATCTCCGAGATGTGGCGGGTGACCAGGCCGGGCGGACGCCTGATGTTTCTGGAAGACTTCGTAAGCGGGGAGTGGTCGGCAAGGTCCACAGTGTATCCGATGTCGGTGACGAAGTTCGTGGAGTTGTTGGTCGAGGCGACGGCCGGGCAGGTGGTGCTCGACCACGTCGAGTCTATTCGTTACCAGCACGACGACTTCACCCGTGGCGGCCTGCTAAGCGTCTCGAAGCTGGGGGTTGCGAAGACTTGGTGAGCACGGGCAACAGGGTGTTCATCATCTCCAACGACATCGTCCCGAGCCTCGGGATGCCCGTCGCGGCCCCCGGCCTCAGGGCGTTCGGCCTCGCCGAGGGACTCCGCGCCAACGGCGCCGACGTCAAAACGCTCGTGGTCAAGGGGTTCGTAGACAGGCAGTGGATGCGGTTCGGCAAGTCGGTGCCGCACCCCATGGGTCCTGACACCGAGGTTATCGGGGGCTTCAGGCTATCCCGATACTTGAAGACGCACGCTCCCGCCACGGTCATCATCATCAACAGCAACCAGGTGGACAGCCTCGGGCCGATCCCAGGCATCAAGTACGTTCTCGACTTCTTCGCGCCCAAGATGCTCGAGATGCTCTACCACCACAGCGGTGAGTATCCGGGGAAGGAGATCAGCGAGCTCAGGCAGCGCAAGATCCGGGCCATAAAGCTGGCCGATGGCTTCGTCGTGAACGGGGCGAAAAAGATACCGTACTTCCTCGCGTGGCTGCTACAGGCCGACAGGGACATAAGGGATCTTCCCTTCGAGGTCGTCAACATGTGCGCCCCGCTGGTGTGGTCGGACCCCCCGGAGGTCGGGCCGGACGCAGGCGGCCCCGTCAGGTTCGCCGTCGCCGGCTACCTCCACTCATGGAGCACTTTAGGCAACTGGGTCAAGGTGATGGAGCGTCACCTTGACCGGTCGAACGTCAGCCTCGACCTGATGGTGCCGTGGCACTGGAGCGTTATGGAGTACGAGCACACGTCGAGGAGCGACCTCGAACGGCTCGCGGGCTACGGGTCCGTCAGGACGCACGGCCCCATGACCTTCTCCAACTTCCAGAGGTTCCTCTCTGGCATCGACGTCGCCATAGACCTCTTCCAGCACAACCTGGAAAGGGAGTACGCGATGGTCACGCGCTCCATAATCGCGCTCGCGTGCGGGGTTCCCGTGCTTCACCCGCCCTTCACGGAGGTTTCGCCCATGATCTCCGAGTTTGACGCCGGATGGCTCGTCGACCCTGAGGACACGGCGGCGCTCGAAGCGGTGATCTCGAAGATCATCGACGACCCGGACGAGTTGCGCCATAAGAAGGAGAACGCCAGGAAGCTCGCCGCCGCGGTCATAGAGCCCGAGGTGGCGGTCAAGCCGCTGGTGCGGATGATGGAGGCCTGGTAGATGGCCGACGCTAGACGCATGTACTTCATGACGCCGACGTTCCGTCCCGTAGGGGGGGTCGTGAAGGTCATGGATTACGTGAACCATGCCAGGTCGCTTGGCTACGAACCCGTCATAGCTTGCCCCGAGCAGTACAAGCCGGGGCTGCCCGTCTTCGAGATATCGCGCTTCTCGGACATCTCGCCGGAGAACGGGATCAAGTTCACCGACCTGGAGAAGGTCTCCGTTGGGCCGCACGAGCTCGCCTTCCTCTCATGGCCCACGCACTACGAGATACTGGAGCCACGTCTTAGCCGGTGGACCCGTCACGAGCAAGTCATCTTCATCGTGCAGAACGTCCGCTGGGCTAACCCGGCCTTCACCAACGGTTACGCCGTGCGCCTGCTCTCGCGGCCGATGGCCCGGATCATGACGAACGACGTGGTTCTGGAGTCAGTCAAGCCTTACCTGAACCCTTCCTCGATGACCGAGGTTATAGATCTCGGCAACGACTCCGACTTCTTCACCAAGACGAGGACCGGTGATCTCGGCTCCCCGATCAAGGTCGGGTACACGACGTGGAAATCCGGAGTGGGCGATGAGGTCGCGTCGTTGCTCGCCGGCTCGCCAGAGTTCCAGTTTCGGGCGATCCGGAACCCGGTCAGCTGGGCCGAGCTGCGCGAACTGTATCACTGGTCGGACGTGTTCCTCGCTACACCGCTCGTGGAGGAGGGTTTCTACATGCCTGGGCTCGAGGCGATGGCCGCGGGTGCGGTCGTGATCTCCTCGGACGCCGGTGGGAACCGCGCCTACTGCCGCTTCGGCGAGAACTGCATCGAGGTCGGGATGGACGATGCCAGGGGCTACGCCGGTGCGCTTGAGGGCCTGCGTGTGGCTGGCGCGGAAGAGATAGAACGGTTGCGGAGAGGCGGCTACCAGACGGTCGGGCGACACACGCTCGAGCACGAACGGGAGCGCTTCGGGGAGTTCATGGAACGGCTCACGGAGCATCTGCGGCGGCTCGGCCCCAGGATGGAATCCCGTAGCCTATCGTGACGGCTGCTGCCACTCCGGCGCTCGGACGGTAAACTTGGCGGATTCGTCGCGCCTGGTCCATCATCGATCCGGTCGCCCGAGGTTCAAAAGATCAGCAGCGGGAGGACACTCATGTACCCTGATTTTATCGGCATAGGAGCGCAGAAGGCGGGCACGACCTGGTTGCACCGCAACATCGTGGATCACCCCCAGATCTGGATTCCCAGAAAAGAGGTCCACTACTTCGACAGGAAGATCAACGACCGCTCCAACGTCGCGACCAGGCTGTTCGGCAAGAGCCTGGAGGACGAACGCTGGCGCAAACAGGTCAAGCGATGGACCTCGACGCACCTAAAGCAGCTTGACCTCGAAGGCCTCCGGTTCGTCTACAAGTTCTACATGAGGCCTTACAACGACGAGTGGTACGGCTCTATCTTCGAGCCGAGGAAGGGAAGGGTCGCGGGGGAGATCACACCCGCCTACTCCGCCCTCGGGGAGGAGATGGTCTCCCACGTCCACGAGGTCATGCCCGAGGCGAAGATAATCTTCCTGATGCGCAACCCCATAGAGCGCGACTGGTCGCAGACGGTGATGAGCTTCGACAAGGCCGAGAAGGGTTCCGCATCATCCGTCTCCGAGGAGAGGATGCTCAAGGAGTTCGAGCGCAAGGGTTCGCGGTCGTTGACGGATTATCTGAGGACGCTCGAGATCTGGCAGCGCTTCTACCCGGAGGAGCAGATCTTCGTCGGTTTCACGGAGGACGTGCACTTCAACCCCGGGGAGTTGCTGGAGAGCGTGTTCGGCTTCCTCGGGGTTGACACCTCGTTCCGGCCTCCGGCGCCCGAGAAAAAGGTCCACTCCAGGTCGGCTGACACGATGTCCACCCGCGTGGCCGCCCATCTGGCGCGAACCTACAAGGACGAGCTGGCGCGGCTCGAGGAGATCTTCGGCGGCTACACCTCTTTCTGGCGCTATTGCGGCACTAGGCTGGCCGAGGAAACGGTCGAAGATGACAAGCTCCACTATCCGCTCTGGGACTCGTCCCTGTGGGAAGAGTGGAAGACCTCCGAGCACGCGACCAAGGAAGTCGGGCTCAGGAGCGGACCGCTCTCGTCCCTCCAGGCCGTGCGGTGAGAAGCGTCACGCGAAGAATGTCCGAGGGCGTCAAGGCCTACCTCAGGCCGCTGGTGCGCAAGAGGACGTTTCCCGACTTCCTGATCGTCGGCGCCCAGAAGGCAGGCACGACATGGCTGCACCGTAACCTTCAGGCCCATCCCCGGGTGTGGATGCCCAAGGAGAAGGAGCTTCACTACTTCGACGAGAAATTGGGTGCCAAGACCTCGCTCAGGTCCAAGCTTTGGGGAGATCGGGCCATGGACGAGCGCTGGCGCCGGCAGGTCAGGCGGCAGATGGGCAGGTACTCCAAGTTTTCTGCGTCTGACATCGCCTGGGACCTGAAGTACTTCCTCGGTTCCTGGAACGATGACTGGTACGCTTCCCTCTTCACCCAGGGGAACGGCAAGACCGTCGGCGAGACGACGCCGGATTACTCGGTGCTAAGCCGGAAGCAGATAGCCCACGTCCACGAAATAATGCCCGAGGCCAGGATCGTCTTCATGATGCGCAACCCCATTGAACGAGCCTGGTCCCAGAGCCTGATGGACGTGCGAGAGAGGAACATCGAAGACGTTAGCGACGAGGAGTTCCAGAGCCACTTCGAGAGCAAGCGGTCGCGCATGTTCACCGACTACCTGAGGACGCTAGAGAACTGGGGCGCCTTCTTCCCCGAGAAGCAGATCTTCGTGGGATTCCTCGAAGACATCCACTTCTACCCCAACCGCCTGCTCGCCCGCCTCTACAGGTTCCTGGGCGTCGATCCCTC
>DATDKB010000077.1:0-4514 GCA_036520255.1 Rubrobacter sp.
GTCTCGAACAGGATCGTGGGCCGATCCGTTTCCGCGACGACCTGCCCGTTGACGCTGACCTTGACGTGCCTGGAGCTCTCCAGCACATCAACCCTGTGATACGGATCGCGCGCATGGACGAAGACCTCTTCGTCTTCTTCGTACCAATAATCCATCTTCGGCCAGTAGAACGCCAGGTATCCCGCGATCGGCGGCGCGGTTTCTATCGGCTCGGGGTACGACCACACGGCGTTCTCCGCGACTTTCTCGCCGACTCGCACCGACCAGTACGAGGCATCGCCCTTGAAGGGGCAGCGCGTCGTGTGGTCAGTGGTCTCGAGAAGGTCCATCCGTACGTCTTCCTCGGGGAAGTAGTAGACGGGCAGATAACGTGTCTCATGCATGAGCTTGACACGGCGGCTGTCGGCAACGGTCTCGCCGCCGAATACGACCCGCACCCGTCTCGGGGAGGCCTCGAAATACAGTATGTGGTCCCCGGGGGCCCTTACCTCGAAGTTGAAAGCCTTTTCGCCCTGGTCTCCGAACGGCCCGGTCCCGATCGTCAGCGTCATACGCTGCTCCTCTCTGAGGTTGCCACACCCCCTATGTTATACTCGCAACCCCGAAGAACCCTCCTGCACCGCTTGCACCACGGGCGTATACTGACCGTGCCCCATCCGGGCAAGCGATGCGTCTCTACAGAGTATGTCCAACCGAAAACAGGGAGAGACAGGGACCTGGCGTGCTGTGCCGCGCCCGGGGTCGTAAGCGACGTAAACGTATCAGGGAGAGGTAAGAGATGCATCGGGAGACTGGCACGGCGGAGGTCAACGGCGCGCGGATCTACTACGAGGTAGCGGGGGAGGGCGAGCCCCTCGTCCTCGTACACGCGGGGATCGCGGACGGCAGGATGTGGGAAGGCCAGATCTCGGCCTTCGCCGAACGATACAGGGCAGTACGCTACGACCTGCGCGGCTTCGGGAAGACCGAGATGGTCGAGGGATCTTTTTCCCATCACGAAGACCTGCGAGGTCTGCTTGACTCTCTGGGCATAGAGCGTGCTCACCTCGTGGGCTGCTCGATGGGGGGCGGGGCAGTGCTCGACTTCGCGCTTGAGTACCCGGAAAGAATCGGGAACCTCGTCCTCGTCGGGTCTGCCATCGGCGGGTTCAGGCCAGACTTCGCCCCCCCCAAGGAGTGGGACGAGCTCGTCGCCGCCGACGAGGCTGGGGACCTGGAGCGCATCTCCGAGCTGGAGGTCAGGATGTGGGTCGACGGGCCCGCGAGATCCCCCGGGGACGTTGCCGCCCCGATCAGGGACCTTGTCCGCGAGATGAACCTGATCGCCCTGCAAACCGAGGCCGCCGAACTGGGCGAAGAGTGGGAGCCTGAGCCACCCGCCGCGGACCACCTTCACGACATCCCGGCTCCCACTCTGCTGATAGTCGGCGACGAGGACCAGCCGAGGATCTTCGCAGCGGCCGACCTCCTCGAAAAGGAACTCCCAAACGTGCGCAGGATCGTCATGCACGGCACCGCCCACCTGCCCAACATGGAGCGACCAGAAGAGTTCAACAGGCTAGTGCTGGATTTCCTGAAAGATCATCAATTCTGAAGCCTGATACCAGGCCCGGGTGAATGGTAATGTCACCGTGTAAGAGCCTACGTCTTCCGCTACCCGTAGATTCCCGCGCCCTGCTTTCGCGGGGACAAGCGTCGCGGGAACGACGGGGTGTGGGGCGGGAACGACGGATGGGAGGAACCCCGTGAGCCTGCCGCGCGATGTTAGGTTTCAGAGAATACCTGAAGCCTGAAACCTGTAGCCCTTCTAAAAAATCTCCACCCGCACGGGTGTTTCTCCCGTACCGGTGATCCCGATCTCCTGCGCCGCTGCCAGCGAGAGGTCGAGGTCGCGGCCTGCCACGTATGGACCCCTGTCCGTAACGGTGACCCGCACGGACTCGCCGCCGTAGCTCACCGCGAGCTCCGTGCCGAAGGGCAGGGTCTTGTGGGCGGCCGTGTAGGCGTCCGCGTCGAAGGGCTGGCCGTTGGCCATCGGGTTGCCTTCCAGCGTACGCCCGTAGTAGGAAGCCAGCATCTTCTCCGGGTCGGAGCCGCGCGGGATGCCGCCGGGATCCGAGTAGTGGACCATTGCGACGCCGTGGACCACATCGTCTTCGCCGCTACCGAATGAGGTCGTGGTGAACGCCATCAGGAGGACGGCACCGCACAGGGCCGCCACAGATACCATTTTCGAGATCGACGCCAATGCCCCTCCTGCACGTCGTTTTCCGGGGTAAGCGGGAGAATGTAACATATAGATACGAGTTGGTAGTGTCGCGACCCACATACCGGAACTTTCGCGTGGCGAACGCGTAGTATGTGGGCGTGTCCGGAAACAGGAGGTGGCCGATGGTCGGTGAAGACGAGCTTTTTCAGATGGATCTCAACCTGCACCCGAACGAGGCCTCGGGGCTCTTGACCATAGGGAACGAGGCGTTGCTCGGGGACCACGGCTGGGACCTCGGGTTCTGGGCTGTGTTGGATGAGGGGGAGATCGAAGACTGTGTCGCGGCCATCGGCCACCGCCGCGGCTCCCCCGAGGACGAGGGCTGGGAGATAGAGCGGCTGCACGCCAGCGCCAGTGGCAACGCGGGCAAAACTGAGGACGCCGAGGCGATCACGCTGGACGAAGACACGGGCTACGTCTACATCCTCGGCTCCCACTTCGGGAGCAAAGGCGGACCCCTCCAGCCCAAACGCGGCTTCGTCGCCCGCTTCCGCGAGGCCGAAGTCGGGCGCGTCGCAGAAGACCCCGCCATGCAGTTGCAGGTCTCCCGCCAAAGCTTCGCATTACACCGCCTCATCAACGACGCGCTGGAAGAGAGTGACCTGGACCTGATCCCGCTCGGCGAGCAGACCCGGGAAGGCCTGATCGAGGCCACCATCGAGCGCGGCGAGGAGAAGGCGAAGAAGTGGGCCGGTCTCGTGCGCGAGGACGACTACCCGATCAACATAGAAGGCGCCGCCTTCCGCGGCAACGGAAACCTCCTCCTCGGCCTCCGCTTCCCGACCACCGCGGCAGGACGTCCCATCCTGATAGAACTCCAGGGCATCAACCACCTCTTCGAAGGCGCCCTCCCCGAAGTCGCCGGCTTCTGGACGGCCGACGCCGTTGGCAGGAACGGTGAGATCGCCGGCGTCCGCGACCTCGCCCTCCTGGAGACCGAAAACGGCGAGGAACTACACCTCGTAACGGGCAACGTCGACAGCCGTGACAAACAGAGCGTGCTGGTCCAGGACTACCCCGGCGGCAGGGAGACCGTGGCAACCCACTTCCGCTGCATCCTTCCCCGGAACTCTCACTCCGGCCATCTCGAGACAGAATTCGTCCGCGAGTTCCCCAGCCTCCCGCGTATTGAGGGCATGGCCCTCACCCCAGAAGGCCGCACCTTCTACGTCACGGATGAGGACGAGGGCGTGCACCTGCGGCTCACGCGCCTGCTCGCAGGATAGCCTGCCTGATCCAAGCCCCAACTTGTGCCTCTCACGCTTGGACCGGGGCGTGTTCGAGGTAGGGGACGGTCATGGGGCCTTCCGGGAGAACGGCTACGGGGGCGTCTTCACCGATGTTCCTTAGCTCCTCGGAGATCCTGGACGTGATGTCGCCTATGGGCTCGAGGTGGACGCTGCGGACGGCTTCTGGGTCTATCTCGCTGTAGAGCGCGACCCTGGCCCTCTGCAGGATCTGGGCGAAGAGCTGGACCTGCCACTGGTCGAAGGTCGAGAAACCGGGCGAGTTTATCGCCTCGAGCATCGCCTCGGGGGATTGGTATTCGAGGAGCATCTTGCGGAAGTTGCCGTGCTCCGGGAAGCCGTCGTTGCACCTGGAGGCGCAGATTATGAGGCCGCCTTCGGCGACGATCTGGTAGGCGGCGGACATCCCCTTTACGGCCTGATAAAGGTTCTGATCCAACGGGTAGCCTCCGTTGGTCGTGACGACGATGGGGAACTCGCGCTCGCAGGCGACCATCGTGGTCGTCGTGTTAGCCTCGCAACCCCTTTCGTGGGCGGAGAGGACCTCGCCGCAGTAGAAGCCCGTGATCCCGTGCGAGCGGTTGAGGGTAACGTTTATGCAGAAATCAACCGGCAGGATGGAGCCGTTGGTCCGGATCTGGTCCTGCGTCGGGTTGTCTTCGAGGACGCCCCACGTGCTGCGCGCGTGGCCGATGACGGAGGCCCTGTGGTAGTCCATGACCGAGTCGACGTCGGCAACGGCGGGAAAAATGCCCTTGTAGCCGCCGGAGAACCCGGCCATGAAGTGCGGCTCAATGAACCCCATGACGATGCGCCTGTCGGCCCGCACGTACTCACGGTTCATATATAAGTCTCGCCCCGTGTGCGACTTGCCGACGAACTCCATCGTCGTCGGGTCGTGGGCGTCGTGGTTGACGACGCGGTAGTTCGCGAAAACCTCCTGTCCCACCATCGCGGCCAGTTCCTCGTCGGTGTTGGCCCTGTGGGAGCCCGTGCCG
>DATDKB010000078.1:0-2614 GCA_036520255.1 Rubrobacter sp.
CTGGGCTTGCGGCTCTGGGACGTGCTCTACCGGGCGGGACGGCCGCTCGGCATGATCGCCGCAGGACGCGGGGCCTTCAGCGGCATGAGGCTGGAGAAAGGTTACCGGCTGTGGGGGACAGACATGACCACCGAACATGACCCCTACGAAGCAGGGCTCGGTTTCGCGGTGAAGCTCGACAAGGGAGAGTTTGTCGGCAGAGAGGCGCTGCTGAGGCGCAAAGAGGAAGGCCCGCGGCGCAGACTTTCGTGTCTCCTCCTCGACGACCCGAGCGTGGTCGTCATGGGCAGCGAGCCGGTCTACGCCGAGGGCAGACCGGTCGGCTACGTCAGCAGCGCGGCTTACGGGTACTCGATCGGACAGAGCATAGCCTACGCTTGGCTACCGCCCGGACTCTCGGAGGAGGGCGCGAAGGTGGAGATCGGATACTTCGGTAAGCGCCATGGCGCGACCGTCGCGGAGGAGCCGCTCTTTGACCCGGCCATGAAGCGTATGCGAGGCTGAGGAGGCAGGGTCGTGATGAGCATCAAGTATGCAAGTGGGCAACAGGTCGCGGTCTCCAGCGTGCTCGACGGTATTGGCGATACACCGCTGGTGCCGGTCGAGGGTATCTACTGCAAGCTCGAGTACCTGAACCCCTCGGGCTCCATAAAGGCGCGCATCGCCAAGTACATGGTCGAGAGGGCCGAGACAGAGGGCCTCCTAAAACCCGGCGACACGATAGTCGAGGCCTCGAGCGGCAACACCGGCAACGCCCTCTCGATGGTGGCCGCCGTAAAGGGCTACAGGATGCTCGTGGTCATGCCCGAGGGGATGTCCAGCGAACGCGCCGTCATAAGCCGCGCCTTCGGCGCCGAGGTCTTAGAAGTTGGGCACTTCCACGTCAACGAGGCGCTGGCCAAGGCGAAGAAGCTCGGGCGGCAGGACGGCTACTTCTGTCCCTCGCAGTTCGAGTCGGGGTGGAACGTCGAGGAGAACCGCGTGTGGCTGGGGCCGGAGATACTCTCCCAGCTCCCCGAAGGGACCGTCCCCGACGCACTCGTCATGGGTGTAGGCACAGGAGGCACCCTGGTTGGCGTCGGCCAGGCCTTCCGCGCGGTTAACCCGGACGTAAAGATCTTCGCCGTCGAGCCGGACGAGTCGTGCACCATCTTGTGCGGCGAAACGGGCAAACACGCCATAGAAGGCATCTCCGATGGATTCGTACCCGGCATCTTCGAGCGGCATGGGGGATTGGTGGATGGCGTGCTTTCCGTCATGAGTAAGGAGTCAATCGAAGCGATGCGGTGTTTAGCGCGGGAGCACGGCATGTTCGTCGGGCCGAGCAGCGGCGCGCACCTCGTAGTGGCCCGCAAGGTCCGCGAGGAGCACCCCGAGCTGAAAACGGTCGTTACCCTCTTCTGCGACGAGGGCGAGAAGTACATAAGCGACCACTTCCGCAAACCGGGGGGAGGAGAGATGCAACGAAGTAGTTGTGGCCCAAGTTAGTGAAGCGGGCGCAAGCGGTCCAGGGGTTAATGATCGCGGAGAACCAAGAAAGGAGATAACCGCAATGGCGGTAAACGACAACCCAGGTATCTTGCTGTACACGAGATTGTTCAGGTCCCCATACTTCTACGGCTCACGTCAGCACGGAGTCCAGAAGTATAGCGTCTACAACCACCACTACCACCCGCGCTACTACAGGGACCCGGTCGAAGAGTACTGGCAGCTCCTCAACGGCGTCACGATGTGGGACGTCGGCGGGGCCGAAAGGCAGGTCGAGATCACAGGTCCCGACGCCTTCGAGTTCACCAACATGCTAACCCCGCGCGACCTCAACAAGTGCAACGTCGAACAGTGCAAGTACGCCTTCATCACCAACGCCGAGGGCGGTATTATCAACGACCCCGTGCTGCTGCGCCTCGAGGAGAACCATTTCTGGCTCTCCCTGGCCGACAGCGACGTGCTGCTCTGGGCCCAGGGCCTCGCTTACAACGCGGGGATGGACGTGGAGATCAGGGAGCCCGACGTCGGCCCGATGCAGATTCAGGGGCCGAAGTCCAAGGAGGTCATGACCGACCTCTTCGGCGAGAGCATCCTGGAGGTCCCCTACTACTATATGGTCCACAGGGAGCTCGACGGGATGGAGCTCGTGATCTCCCGCACCGGGTACTCCGGGGAGCTGGGGTACGAACTCTACCTCAAGAACGCGAGCCGCGACGGGCTCAAGCTCTGGGACCGGATGCTGCAGGCCGGCGAGCCACACGGGATGTCCCCCATAGGGCCATGCCACATCCGGAGGATCGAAGGCGGCATCCTGGCCCTTGGCTGCGACATGTGGTACGACACCAACCCCTACGAAGTGGGCTACGGCTACAAGTGGATGGTCGAGCTGGAGCAGGAGCAGGACTTCGTCGGAAGGGAGGCGCTTCAGAGGGTCAGCGAGGAGGGCGTCAGCCGCAAGCTGGTCGGCGTCGAGCTAGGGGGCAGCAACTGCGGGTCGTATAATGATGGCGCCATGATCGACTACTTCCCCGTTCACAAGAACGGCGAGAGGATCGGCAAGGTCACCTCGGCCTGCTACTCGCCGCGCCTGGAGAGGAACATCGGGTACGCTATGGTGCCCGTCGAG
>DATDKB010000079.1:0-8287 GCA_036520255.1 Rubrobacter sp.
AGCTCCCAAGAACGCTGCACTAGAGCATCATGCTCTTCAGACATAAAGCTCTTCCTCCTTTGTGACCTGCCTCCCAAATGTGCAGGACGTAACCATTTCCACTATCGCATGGTGCACCCACATAAGGCTTAGGACATCCCCCAAATGAGTGATATTTGTATGGAAGGTTGTTAATTGTATGGAAGGTTGTTAATAAGACCTCTGACAGCAGGTTTCACAGCAAGTGAGCCGTTGGGCGGTACCCGGCGTGCTCGAAGAAAGCGCGGGCGTCCGCGGCGCTGACCGCCGATAACGCCGCGCCTATCGCTTCGACAAGGGCCCCTTTGGTCCTGGTGGAGGCCTTGCGAAGGAGGTTCTTTATCTTTGCGAAAGCCTCTTCTATGGGGTTTCCATGAGTGCCGCGGTGATTTTGCTTTCTTTGCTCGGTTACCGAGAAGTCACTAGAGGCGGTAGCTATGAACAGAAAGGGCAAGAGAGATCCGCACCGAGATGGAGCACCTCGTCCGCCGAGTCCCCTACCTCGATCCGCCTTGCCCGTACAAGAGCGATCGTCCGACTGACCCGAGCCCGTGACATCGCTATCCATAGTCCTGCATTTCTATCCGCACCCGCTACATCTTGTGCCGACCTTGCACCGTCCGAACGCCTAAAACGCCCCTCTTATGGCGATTCTAGCAACTCTCATCCAGGTTCTTGAATGCGAACTTCCGAGAAGGGGTGCTCCACGCAATTGGACGAACAGCCTGAGCGTTGGTCCGTAGCGCCGATCCCACAGCCGTCTGAATCCAGCAACTCCGCGGCGCTCATAACTCCCGCGCTTGGCCAGAGGTTTGTGAGCGGACCGCCGACGAATGAGAGCGCATAGAGAGATTGACGCGCCACACGAGCGGCAGTAGCCTGACACAGTCCAGTGCTCGGGTCCGTGTCATTTGCCGCAAACCAGCGGCACCTGATCCCATCGCTTCCGGGCGAGCGTTTTGCTATTATCGCTTGTCGCCGTTCGTAACCGCTCGTGACCGGCCGGGGGTGCCGTGCGGAGGGAGTGGGAGCCCGAGGACCTGATCGCCAGCTGGACCCTGCTCGACGGCGACCGTCCGCTAGTGGGCAACAAGAGGGGCCCGACCGTCTCGCGAAACTCGCTTTCGAGGTTGGTCACGTCGAAGGCATGCTGTGGCCGAGCTTGGCTAGATGCGCCCGGACGGCGAGTGCGGCGGACGGGCGCATCGGCGGTGGCACGTCCCGATAGGCCGAATCGAGGATGTCTCGCACCGAAGAAGCCCCTAAAGAGAGGGCCGCGGCCACCCGCTCTTCGCGATCTTGACGGTGGGCGACATATTCTTCGATCTTGGCCGCGGCCTCCGCCACCTCGGGGCCGTGCCCCGGCAAGATGCGCGCGGGGACTAGAGCCCGTATCCGCTCCAGGGAGGCCATGTATGCTGCGAGGTCGCCCTCTGGCGGGGCCACCATGATGCTGCCGCTACCGGCGATCAGATCCCCCGATAGCAGGGTACGGGTCTTCGGGTGCCAGAAGCAGAGGTGGCCCGGGACGTGCCCTGGCGTGTGGACGGCCACCAACCCCGACGGCAGCCGGTCTCCGTCCCAGAGCCCGGCTCCGAAGGCGAGTACCGGCGCGCCGGTCATTGCGGAGAGACGCCCGGCCCCGGCGGAGTGGTCGGGATGCCGGTGGGTAAGGGCTATGCGCTCCACGGGTCCGGCGTCCACGATCGCATCGAGGTGCGCCTCATCGTCGGGACCGGGGTCCACGACCGTGCCCCCGTACACGTACGTGTTCGTGCCCCCAGCCTGAGCGGTCCGGGGTTGGGCGCCCTCAAAGTTATAAAATCCATCAGGGGATTGTAGCCCGCATCTCCTCGCCTCTGCTTCCCCATCCGCCGAACCCTTCGGCGTCGTCGGTAACACGCCGAAGGCACCGCCTACCAAGACCGACTCCCCGCGCCGCTTTGATGCAACCCGCCCTCGGCTTATGTCGGGACCACCGACGCCTCGACGGGGCTCAGGCCGAGCATCTCGCGCGCCTCCGAAGGGGTCGCGGGCTCGCGTGTCCCAGTTCCCGGATGATGCGCACGGTACGCTCCACGAGCTGTTCGTTGGTGGCCAGTTCGCCCTTGGCGTAGTAGATGTTGTCCTCAAGGCCGACCCGAACGTGGCCACCGAGGATGAGCGCGTGGGTCGTCGCCGGCAGCTGGGCCGTGCCGATAGCGGAGACGTTAAAGACGCAGTTGTCGGGCAGCGCCTCGACCAGCATCTGGAGTATCTTCGGGGTGTAGGGTAGTGCGCCTTGGAAGCCGTGGTGACCGTTGAGAACGATGTTCACGTAGTGGAGCGCCCGATCGTAGCCGGCTTCTATCAGGCGTGTCATGTCTTGCATGATGTGCGGCAGGTCGAAGACCTCCCACTCTGGCTTGATGCCCTTCTCGCGCATCCGCCCGGCCAAGGTGTCGCACTTCGTTGGCGTCGTGTTGACCAGTGTCTCTCGACCCCCGAACAGCGCCACCTGAGTCTGGCAGTCGAAGGTCGCCATCTCCGCCCCGGCTTCGAGCCCCTTGAGACGCTCCTCGAAGGAGATCTCATCCAGCCCGCTCCCCAGCTCGCGCGTCATGTCGCCGCCCACGCCGCCCCCGGTACTGTTATTGATGATGATGTCGCAGCGCTCGCGGACGAGATCGTTGATCCGTCGGTAAACCTCCGGGTTGCAGGTCGGGGCGTCGTCTTCCGGCCGACGGGCGTGGATGGCGGCGATGCTCGCCCCGAGCTCGCAGCAGCGCGCGACCTGCTCGGCGATCTCCTCCGGCTGCGTGGGGAGGTTGGGGTTCTGCTGCTTGGTGCCCATCCCCCCGGTTGGGGCGACGGTCAAGATCACTTTTCGCGGTCTCACGAGAGATCCTCCTTCTTGCTCCTCATTGATAGGCCCGCCGGGTCGGCCGCCTGCCAATCGGGCCGTAGCTTTTGCGGCGCTTCTCTGGCATTATCGGGCCCCTTCTCTAGCGGGTGGCGCTTCGCAGGGCCGAGACGGTCTTGCGCAGGTCTCTGGCGGCCACGACGCCCACGAGATCGGCGTCGTGGGTTAGGAGGACGCACCGTCCGGTGGAGGCGAGCTCCCTTGCGGCCTCTCCCGGTTCGCCGGGGGGCAGGGCAAGCCCGAAGCTACCGGATGAGCGGAAGCGTTCAGCGAGACCCGGCGAGGCATCTGGGTCGAAGCACGTTAGGTAAGGGCCACCCGCGGAGAGGACCGGTTCCCAGCCGTCGGCGGTCCCGGCGATGTGTAGGGCGCCCGTGCCCTGGTAGAAGGCTATGCTCTGCCACACGGGAACCATCGCGTCGGCCAGGGGCTCCGACTCCTCGGGGAGCTCCGGGTCTTCCACAACCCAGACAAGCCTCGTCCCGGCCTCGCACAGAAGTCGGACTGCTGACAGCACCTGGTCTACGGCCTCCATCGCGCCCAGTTTCCCGCCGGAGAACCGCGAGAGCCGGACCGGGCCGGTAACCCCGGCGCTGACGATCACCCGCTCGCCGAGCAAGCCTGACAGCCTCCGGACGGTTTCTAGTACAACCGGAGCGCGCCCGGAGGCCGCGAAGTCCGGAGATGGAGGAACGGGAACCTCGCCTGCCGGTTTGGGCGGGAAGCCCGCCGACCAGTCCAGGGGCAGGCCCATCCCTTCGGCGTCCCAGAGGGTGCCGAACTCGGCGACTGCCACGTCCACGTTCAGGGAGCGGGCGAGGTCGCGGATCGCGTTGCTCAGCTTCGTCGTGTCGCGCAAGAACTCCTCCGGCGAGAGCCCCTGCAGCTCTCCGGCACCGGCGGAGACGAGGGGGGCGAGGAGGGGACGCTGTACCCTCCCCCCCATAGCGGCCGTCTGGAGGATTTGCGCGGGAGATCCTGGCTGCACCCGCTACATCCTCATGATCGGGGCGAGCGGCTGACCCTCCGGCCACGAGCCGAAGACCGCGAGGATCTCGTCCGCAGGCTTCTTCTCGGACCACTCGTCGTGGAAGTCGTCCCAGCTAAGGCCGCGCTCCAGACGCGCCTCGCGCTCGGCGTCGCGCAGGCTCTTGGTCTCCTCGAGGTCGGCCTCGCGGGACTCCAGGTCGTAGGCGACCTTGTAGACGTTTGTCGCGGTCCACTCGGAGATGAAGCCGTCGAGGATGTCCTCCACAACGCCAGCGGGATCGGATTCGAGCGGGTCGCCGTATCCGGCGCCGCCGGCGGAGAATCCTTGTCGGGTCCCACGAACTCGGGTATCCCTACAGCCCAGAGCCGAGATCCGACACGTTTAGATCTGATGTAACTGGCGTTGACCGAAGATCCGAGGGCGACCTTCCCCGGTGGGCAGTTCAGCCATGCTCCGGCCACTGCCACGGACTCCGCGAGGGCAACGCTCATGCCCCCGTGCAGGAGCCCTGGAGGCTGCAGATGACGGTCGTCCACCGGCATGGTCGCCACCACGCGCTCGGGCGACAAGGCCGAGAACTCGATACCTAGATGCCTGAGCATGCCGCTATCACGTACCCTCGTTTCGACGCTGGGTTTTCTGTCCATCGCTCTCCTTCCACCCAGGTGGGTTGCGCTAAGATAGGTACGTCAGCGTGCCCTGCACCCGTCTACTACGGAGGCGGAAGCCGCGTCTCGCGCAAGTTTACGGGTCCTCCGGCCGCGCCCGGTGTTCCGTCGGGATCAGCACCTCGGACGCCTTAACGTCCAGCAGGCCGAGCGGCGTGAGACGTAACGCGGGAAGGAAGTCGCAGGTCAGGAACAGCAGCGTGTAGAGGATGTCGTGGTGCTCGTATCCTGCTCTTGCGACCGCGCGCGAGAGCCGTCGGTTCTGTTCGACGACCTCTGCGAAAGACAGGCCGGACATCATGCCGGTGATGGGGAGGGCGAGATCGAAGACGACATCTCCGTCCTCGACGACGGCGATTCCGCCTCCTAACTGGCGCACCCGCTCGGCGGCCCGGGCCATGGCCTCCGGGTGCTTCCCGACGACCAACAGCTGGGTGGTCGTGTTGTAGGTGCTGGCGAGCCCGTCCAGGTCTGCTGCGAACCCCGAGAGGAGCGAGCGCGAGATCCAGGCTCCCTCCCGGTCCACGAGCGCAGCGTGCAGGGTCCCCCCCTCTAACACGACCGATCGTTTCTCTACTCGAACTCGTGCGTCCCTGCGCTCGGAGATCACAGCGGACTTGAGGTGTATGACCGGCACCTCGATGTCGGCTTCGGACGACTTTTGCGCGTAGAGCGCGGGGTCGGCGAGTTCCAGGCCGGCGTCGAAGCGTGGCCGGCTTCCGTAAGAGTTCCAATCTATGCTCGGGAGCGGGGCACTGAGTTTCCCATCTTCGGCCACCACGCGCCCCTGCGTGATGACCGTCTGTGGGCGGAACGAGGAGAGGTCGGGGAGAAGCAGGAGGTCCGCGCGGCGGCCTATCCCAAGGCCGCCGACCTGGCCGTCGATCCGGAACAGCGTCGCCGGGTTTATGGTCACCATCTGCAGCGCCTGTATCGGCGGGACGCCGTTTTCGACCGCGACACGGAGCATCCCATCCACGAGCCCGTGATCTGCCACGAACTCCGGGGAGGGACCGTCGGTGGTCATGATGAGGCGTTGGGTGCTCACCCCGTCCTCGGTGACCGCGCGCAGGAGTTCGGGCAGGTCGGGGCGCAGGGAGCTGTGGCGGAGCATCGTCCAGATGCCGAGCCGCAGGCGGTTGAGGACCTCTTCCCTCGTTATGGCCTCGTGGTCGGCGTCTATGCCCGCCGCGGCGACGGGCTGCAGGCGCGATTCGGAGGCGCCACCCGTGTGGCCGTCGACGATCTTGCCGAGGGCTTTCGCTAGCCGGATGCCGGAGAGGAGGGCAGATTCCCCGGCCGCCAGCGCGGGCCACCGCGTAACCTCTGCCGTCCCGATCACGTCGTCGCGCCGGAGGAGGGGCTCTATTTTGTCCAGCGCAAACATCTCCTCTTCGCCCGGGAACTCCGCCTGGGAGGTGAGGCGCGCCATCCACAGGTATAGGAGCGAGAGCCCTCGCAGGTCGTCGGCCATCGCGGCGAAATCCTCGGGCCCCATCTGCATAAAGAAGAAGAGGTTGTCGGAGACGATGGTGGTGGTCCCTAGCGGAAGCACGCCCTCGACGAGGCTCACGGGGTTGTAGAGGACCCAGGGGTGGAAGTGTGCCTCGATGTACCCGGGCGCGACTATCATGCCCAGTGCGTCTACGATCTCGGTCTCGGGTCCGACGGTCCGCCCGGCCTCCTGGCCGAGGTAGGCTATGCGGCCCGCGGTGACGGCGACGTCGCCTTCGTACAGCTCGCCGGAGTAGACGTTGGCTATAGTGCCACCCCGCACTAAGAGGTCGGCTGGACGGTCGCCCCTGGCCGTCTCCACGAGCCTCTGGTGCTGCTCTTCGTTCGCCGGCACGCTATACGACCCGGTACCTAACCACGTCGCCCTCCAGGCGTTCGGCTCGCCCATCCGCCTCGAGGTGTTCGAGGTGGGCGAGCGTCTCGGCAAGAGCGAAGCGGAGCTGGTGGTCGGTCAGGTCCTCGGGGAAGACGCGGCGTGCGACCTCGAAGGGCGTCGCCGGGCCCCCGTCGAAGGCGGCGAGCGTGACCGCGAGGCGCTCCTCGTGGTGAAGCAAGAGCTCCCCTATGCGACCGTCGAGGTCGTGGAAGAGCGGCCCATGCCCGGGGAATATGAGGTCCACGTCCAGGGCACGCAGCCCCTTGAGTGAGTCGAGGTAGCGCCGGAGCGGTCGCGGGGCCGTGTACGTCCAGAGCCCGATGTTCGGCGTGATCTTGAGCAGCAGGTGATCCCCGGCGAAGAGGAACCGTCTCTGCGCGTCGTAAAGCACGAAGTGGAAGTCGGAGTGGCCGGGCGCGTGCACCACCCGCGCCTCGCCAACGCCGAGCTCGATCAGGTCCCCGTGCCGCAACGGGACCAGGCGCTCCGGCAGCCGGACACCGAGACGCGTGGACCCGGCCGTCGGTTCCGCCGTCTGGGCGTCCATGCCGTTGCGGAGGAGGTACCGCACGAAATCCTCTGTCCCCCTGTCAGGGTCCCAGACGTGGCGGGCGTTCTCGATCTCTCCTTCGAGCATGAAGACCGGCGCCCCACTCCGCTCCTCCAGCCAGCGGGCGAGCCCTATATGGTCCGGGTGCAGGTGCGTGACGATGATGCGGCCCACGTCCCTGTCCAGGTTCAGTCCTATCTCCGCGGCGCCGGCCTCCCAGACCTCCCGGGCCGGCGGGTAATCGAAGCCGGGGTCGATGACCGTCCAACCGTCGCGGTCCTCTACCAGGTACGACGCTATGAACTTGAGGGGGAAAGGCACGGGGAGCTTGAGCTGATAAACGCCTTCCGAGACGCGGGATGCCTGGCCTATAGGTTGCGTGGCGAGGGACGAGGGAGGAACGCCACCGTTCACGATACGTCCGACCAGGAAGACCCGTCGGTATCCGACGCACCCCGTAAAGCCCTGCAACGCCTTCTCGACTTCACGAGTCTCCTTTTGGGTCTTGCCGTAGAAAGCGGGCGACCACCATACCCGCCACGATCGCCCAGAAGGCCGAGTTTATCCCAAGTATCATCAGGTTCGAGGCCCCGACAAACAAGGCGATCCCGGAGGCCAGGGTGTGCCTGGCCTGGCCGACAGAAAGGCGGAGCGCCTGCAGTATCACGGGGATGAGCGCCAGGCCGGCCAGGCTCACGATGAGGGCGACCGGGAGCGCCCGTATGAGGGAGACCGCCGTGGCCCCTGCCAGGCCGAACGCTATAAAGAACAGACCCTGGGCCACCGTGGCGAGGTACCGGTACTCGGGGTCCGGGTGGGAGTCCGGGCTGGCGCAGACGGCGGTCATCGGCGCGGCGATGTTCAGGCCGTTGCCGACCAGGGGAGCGGTAAGGACGGAGCCGAGGCCGCTGTAAATCGTGATCGCGTTGACCGGCGGCCGGTAGCCGTTGGCCCAGAGTATCCCAACACCCGGCGCGTTCTGGGTCGCGACGGCCAGCAGAGTGAGCGGCAGGGCTATGGAGAGGAGGGCGGTGGGATCGAACGCGGGCCAGACCAGCACCGGCTGCGAGAACGAGAGGCTGACATCACCGACGGCGAACTGGCCGTCCAGGCCGACCACGACCAAGCCTACGAACAGGGCGAGCAGGGCCGGCGGCAGGACGCTGATATAACGGAAGGCGACGAGGTAGGTCACGATCATAGATCCCACCAGCACCGGTTGCCCGGGCACGGCGGTGAACACCTCGACCCCGAAGTGCAGCAGTAT
>DATDKB010000080.1:0-7885 GCA_036520255.1 Rubrobacter sp.
CCATCCTCCTGGCGGCGGGCGTCGTGCTGGGAGATGGTCCTGGTGCCTTCTCCCATCTCGAAGTCGCTCTCCTTGCCGCCCAGGCGCCACAGGACCTCGCCGCTCTGGCGGTCGACCTTGTAGACGGTCCAGGTGTTTCGCGCCGAGATGAGCAAGTCGCCGTCGTAGTCTACGTCGATGGAGTTGATGTGGAAGTAGTCGTAGATGTAGGCGAGGTCTTCGAGCGGCGCGACGTAGGACCCCTCGACGCCGACGTGATCGAGGCTGTGCCACTCGAAGTAAACCTCGCCGGTCTCGATATCCACCTCCTGGGCTATACCGTCCCATACCGCGCCGTACTTCCCGCCGCCGACGGGGGACAGATCCGCCGGCACCTCCGCGTAGGCGGTGAGCAGCGCGGTGTCCTGTGGGGTGACGAGGAACTCGTGCAGGTCCCCACGGTATCCGTTGCCCGCGCGGACACGGGAGATCTCCCGGTATGCATCGTCAAAGATGCGTACTCCCCGTCGCCGTGTCCGGCGACGACACTGCCCTCCCACCAGGTGAGCACGGGCCTGCCCCGGTAGCGCTGCGCCTTGAAGTCCCTCGCGGTGGTGCACTTGCCGAACCACACGGGCTGACCGCCGTTGTCGAGGATCATGGGTCCGTACTCCCCGGTGCCCTCCTTCAAAGCCAGAAAGACGTCGCCGGGAGCGGTGCCTGACGCCCGCCCCGTCACCTCCGCCGCGGCAGGGGCCAGGTCGGGACGAGAACGGAAGGCCCAGACACCCTTGGGCAACACGGGCGAGACGCCAGGCAGGGGCCAGACCTTCGGGGCGCGCAAGGGACTGGCCTTCGGGATGCGCGACGACCTCAACTTCTGGGCGCGTCCGGGTAGCCCGCAGCCGCTCGTCAGGGCGAGGAAGGCGCCGGCACCCAGCGTACTCAGGAAGCGGCGTCGCGTAAACCCGGTGCCCATCGCGAAAATCTACACTATCGGGATCGCTTTTTGACGCCCCGGTCTTCTGCGACGAACCGGCGCATGCGCCGGAGCCGCCCGGGTGGCATGATACCGAGTCCGTCTGGACGTTCGCGCTTTCCGGAGGCGGGCGCACGCCGGGCCTTCCTACCCGTCATTACTGCGACCCTGGCTCTGCGAAATCAGTGCTCGACGTTGCGGACGACGATCCAGCTCAGTAGCGAGGTGGCGGCGTGGAGTCGCCACTGCTCGGGGCCGTGAGGATGCAGCCCGCGGGCCCTCTGCCCCAGCAAGAGTTGAGTAGCTAGCACCTTGTTGTGGGCCTTACCGGCCATGACCTCTTCCAGGTCGGACCACGCTGAGCGCATGAGCGTGGCCACCTGCTCCGCGAGCTCCTCGACAGGAGGACCGGAAAGCTTGCCGGCGGACGTTACGAACTGGGTGATACGCCGCTCGGCCTTTTCGGGATCGAACTCTTCTTTGTCGAAAGATTCGTCACTTGAGGTTTCGTCGTGCTCTTCTCCGTTATTTTCAGGACGATTTTGTGTAGGCTCAGGCATGCTATCCCTTTCTCGGCTCCCCCCACGATCGTACCGGACTAGACCTCGGCAGGCGAACAAAACGCCACCGGAACTGCAGGGGGAAACCTAGCCGAGCGCGGCCTCCCATCGATCAATTGCCCGTAGGCACTGCTCGACGCTCGGCACGAGGGCGATCCGCAAGTAGCCCTCGCCGCCAGGTCCGAACGAACGGCCCGGCGCCACGACGATGCCTTCATCCATGAGGCGCAGGGCGTAGGCTTCGTCGTCACCGTCAGGCACCACCACCCACAGGTAGAAGCTCGCGTCGGTACGCAGGTAGTCGAGGCCCACTCGCTCGAAGAACTCGGTGAAGAGCACACGCTTCTCGCCGAAGATCCGCCGTCTCTTCTCGACGTGGACGTCGTCGGACCATGCCGCGGTCGCGGCGTCCTGAACGAAGGACTGGATGGCGACGCCGATGGAGGGACGGAGCCTAGCGAGGGCGGAGATGAGGTCAGGGTCACCCGCCATCATCGCGGAGCGGTAGCCCGTCATGCCGCTACGCTTGGATAGGGAGCAGAAGGCTAGCGTCCGCTCTTTCGTTACCTCCAGAATGGAGGGCGGCGGTTCTCCAGAGTAGATGTCGTTGTAGCACTCGTCGGAGAACAGGAGCATGTCGTGCTCGCGGCAGAAATCGGCCACCTCTTTGAGGTACTCGTAGGAGGCCGTCGCGCCCGTGGGGTTGTGTGGGTAGTTGATCCAGAGTATCCGCGTCCGGTCGGGATCTACCGTCTCGAGGGGTAGCAAGAAACCGTCTTCCCCGCCCAACCTTACGGGCAGAGCTTCGCCGCCCGAGAACAATGTACCCCGCTCGTATACGGGATAGCCCGGCGTCCCGTAGGCGACGCCGCGCCGTTCGTGAGAGTGATGGATGAACGCCAGGGGGGCGTGGAAGATCGCCTCCTTAGAGCCCGTGGCCGGTAGGACCTCGCCCTCCGGGTCGAGCGTGACCCTGTGGCGGCGTCCCATCCAGCCGCAGAACGCTTCGCGCAGGCTGGCCTTACCGGCCGTGCTCGGGTACCTGCTCGACTTCGGAACGCCATCTATGAGCGCTTGACGAATTCGCTCGTTCGTAGGCTCCCTGGGGTCGCCGGTGCCGAAATCGAAGAGCTCGACGCCCTTCTCCTCCAACGTTTTGCGGCGTTCGTCGAGGCGCAGGAGCGGGTAGGCGCCCTGCTGCGCGAGTACGGGGTTAAGGAGCGGGGGAGGGGTAGAGTGGGACTCCATGGCTTCGTTGGCTTGCGGTGTCGCGCGGGGGTTCGGCACGGAGTATATTCTCCCTACGGCTCCATCTGCAGAGTCGAAAATATAGCACGCCCCGGCTACACGAGGAGGTACGTTTTGGACGACTTTCATTACGAGGGGGGCGGACTCCGCTGCGAGGACGTGCCGCTCTCCGAGATAGCCGCAGGGGCGGGGACGCCCACCTACGTCTACAGCCACGCCGCTCTCGAAAGGGCGTACAGGGAACTCGACGAGGCGTTCTCCGGGCTCGACCACCTCGTCTGCTACGCGGTCAAGGCCAGCGGAAACCTCGCCGTGTTGCGGGCCCTCGCCTCCTTCGGGGCAGGGGCTGATATCGTATCCGGTGGGGAGCTCTACAGGACGATGCGGGCCGGGTTCGACCCGAAGAAGGTCGTCTTCGCCGGGGTCGGGAAGACCGAGAAGGAGCTTATGTCGGGCCTTGGGGAGCGCATTCTGCTCTTCAACGTCGAGTCCGCCTCAGAGTTGGATCTCCTCGACCGCATCTGCGCCCGCTTCGGCAAGCGTGCCCGCGTGGCCCTGCGCGTCAACCCCGACGTCGACGCCGAGACCCACGAACACATCACCACAGGCAGGGGCCACGACAAGTTCGGCATCCCCGCGGACGAGGCGCTAGCGCTCGCCGAGAGGATAGAGACCTATAGGTGCGTGGAACTTATAGGCGTTCACCAGCACATAGGGTCCCAGATCACCAAGCTCGCCCCCTACACCGAGTCCATCGAACGCTCGGCCACCCTGGTCGACGAGCTCAAGACCCGCGGTGTCGACATCCGCTACTTCAACATCGGCGGCGGCCTGGGTATCCCCTACAAGGACGAAAAAACCCCAACTCCGAAAGAACTTGTGGACGCCATCCGCCCCACGCTGGAAGCGACGGGGACCAAGATCCTGTGCGAGATGGGCCGCTACATCGCGGGCGCCGCGGGCGTCCTTCTGACCCGCGTCATCTACCGCAAGAAGAGCGGCGAGAAGAGCTTTATCGTCGCCGACGCGGGCATGAACGACCTCCTGCGCCCGAGCCTCTACGACGCCCACCACGAGATACTCTCGGTAAATGAGGACGGCTCCGTCGCGAACGCCGACCTCGTCGGGCCCGTGTGCGAGTCCGGTGACTACCTCGCCCGCGACCGTGAGCTGCCGGACGCCTCCGAGGGCGAGGTGCTCGCCGTCAAGGACGCGGGAGCCTACGGTTTCTCGATGGCATCGAACTACAACTCCCGTCCCAGGCCTGCTGAGGTCATGGTCAGGAGCGATCGCTGGGCCGTCGTTCGCGAGCGCGAACAGAACGCGGATCTCATAAAGGGCGAGCTGGTTCCGGCGTTCTTATAGCCATCAGCTTTCAACGCTGCGGGGCGTGACGGTGCGTCTGGGGTCGAACATCTTTATGCTCGCTGAGAGGCCTGACCTGGAGGCCAGGTCGAGGTGGCTGCCGAGTACGTTTCCCGAGTTTGTGCACCACGACGCGGTCGTTGACCGTTACTGGGACGCGTTGTTCGCAGATTTTGCGGGGTTTCAGATCGCCGTTTGCGACGATGGAAGTGGGGGCTTCGCTGCGAGACACTGCATCCCGGTTTTTTGGGACGGTACCATCGAAGATTTGCCGGAGGGGCTGGACGGGGTGTTGGAACGGGGGGCGGAAGGTATCAGACGGGGGCGCGCTCCGACGGTGGTTTCGGCGCTGCTGGCGGTGGTGCCGCCTGTGCACAGGGGGTGCGGGCTCAGCAGCGTGGTTCTGGGCGCGATGAAGGCCGTGGCCGCGAAGCATGGGCTAGAAGCCTTGATCGCTCCGGTCCGTCCCACGCTCAAGGAGCGGTACCCACTGACGCCGATGGAACGCTACGGCCGTTGGGAGCGGGACGACGGGTTGCCCTTCGATCCTGGCTCAGGGTCCACCACAGGCTCGGCGCGCAGTTTTTCGGGGTCGCGCCCGAGTCGATGGTCATCGCGGGAACTATTTCGGAGTGGGAGGGATAGACGGATATGTATTTTCCCGAGACCGGACCTTACATAATCGAGGGTGACCTGCGGCCGGTCGAGATGGACCTGGAGCAGGACCCCGGCGTCTACAGGGAGCCGAACGTGTGGATGCGGCACCCCGTTGTTGCGGAGGGATAATGCTCAAGGGAGAGATGGTAACCTTGCGGGCCGTCGAGAAGGAGGACCAGGAGTCCCTCTGGCGGTTCTGGAACGACCTCGAGGTCGAGCTCGCCGGTGGCGGTGACCCGCCGCTGCCCGTTTCCCTCGAAAGGTCGCGGGCGAGGTTCGAGCGGGAGGAGCGCGAGGGTACTCGCGACAAGACTGACTTCATGATAGAGGTCGACGGCGCGAGCATCGGGCATTGCGGCCTCTTCCACGCCGATGTGGCGGCCCGTCGCTGCGAGCTTGGCATCGCCATCGGCGAAAAGTACTATTGGGGGCGCGGCTACGGGCGCGAAGCCGTGGGGCTGCTCCTCGACTACGCCTTCTGGATCAGGAACTTCAGGCGCGTGTGGCTCGAGGTCCACGCGGCGAACGAGCGTGCGATCCGGGCCTATAGAGCTTGCGGTTTCGTGGAGGAGGGCAGGATGCGCGAGCACGTCTGGCTCGCCGGTCGATACGTGGACAACATGATCATGGGCGTCATGCGTGAGGAGTGGCAGGAAGGGAGGACGGTTGGCCAGGGGCACTCATGAAGCCCTGCCGGACGAGCGCAACGAGGGCATCTTCGTCTACATAAACGGCGAGTTCTACCGGCGGGATGAAGCGAAAATCTCCGTCTTCGACTCGGGTTTCCTGGTCGGAGACGGGGTATGGGAGGGCCTACGACTTCACGGCGGCGAGTTCGCCTTCCTGGACCTGCACCTCGACCGGCTCTTCGAGGGCGCGAAGGCCATAGACCTCGACATCGGCATGACGCGCGGGGAGATCACGGAAGCCCTCCGGGAGACCGTCCGCCGCAACAGTATGGCAGCCTCCTCCGGCGTACACGTGCGCCTGATGGTCAGCCGCGGGGACAAGAAGACCCCTTCGCAGGACCCGCGTCTCGTGATTGGGACTCCCAACGTCGTTATCATCGCCGAACATAAAGTGGCTGACCCCGGCGTGAGAGAGCAGGGCGTCAGGCTCTTCACCTCGACGGTACGTCGTCCGCCTCCCGATACTTTGGACCAGAGGCTCAACTGCCACAGCAAGCTGCACGAGGTGGTCGCCCTCGTGCAGGCCCTCAAGGCCGGCGCCGACGAGGCGTTGATGCTGGATCCCACGGGAGCGGTGGCCACCTGCAACGCCACCAACTTCTTCATCGTGCGGCGTGGGGAGGTGTGGACCTCTACCGGCCACTACTCCCTGAACGGCATCACCCGGCGCATGATCTTAGACCTCTGCCGGATCTCGGCCATCCCGGTCTTCGAGCGTCCTTTCTCCCTCACCGACGTGTACGGCGCGGACGAGGCGTTCGTCACGGGCACCTTCGGCGGCATAACCCCGGTCGTTGAGGTGGACGGGCGCAGGATCGGCACCGGCGAACGCGGCGAGCTAACCCTCCGCCTCACGGACCTGTACGCGGAGGCGGTCGCCGAGGCGACGGGAGGGTAGCGGTGTCCGGGTGCCTCAGGCTGTCGGTGTGGTCGGGGCCGCGCAACGTCTCGACGGCGCTCATGTACTCCTTCAGGCAGAGGTCGGATACCGTCGTGGTCGACGAGCCCCTTTACGGCCACTACCTGAGGACAACAGGCGCGGTCCACCCCGGTGCCAGGGAGGTCATGGAGTCGATGGACAACGACGGCGAACGGGTGGTGCGGGAGGTCATCCTCGGCCCATGCGAGCGTCACGTCCACTTCTTCAAGAACATGGCGCATCATCTCCCCGGTCTCGACCCCGGATTTCTGGACAGCGTTACCAACGTTCTATTGATTCGGGACCCCACCGAGATGTTGCCCTCGCTGACCAGACAGCTCTCCTCTCCCACCCTGCGGGACACGGGCCTGCGGGAACAGTGCGTCATCCTCGACTCGATCCTCGCCTGCGGCGAAGAACCCATCGTCCTCGACGCCCACGAGCTGCTACTCGACCCACCGGGCGTACTGCGTATGACCTGTGCCAATCTTGGCATATCTTTCGAGGGCGCGATGCTTTCGTGGCCGGCCGGTCCGAAACCCGAGGACGGCGTGTGGGCGAAGCACTGGTATCACAACGTCCACGCATCGACCGGCTTCGCGCCCTATAGTCCCCCCGAAGACCCGTTCCCGGCACGTCTCGACCCTTTGCTGAAGGAGTGCCTGCCCCTCTACAAACGGCTACGAAACTACGCCATCGTTGCCCGAGCGGTCAGTTCTGGCGACGGTTGATCAGAAGTGGCGAGAGCCCTGGGCTGCGCTGGGCAAGGCGGGAATCCACGGAGAGGTTCTTCGCGTTCGGGCTGAGCAGGATCGCAATCGAGATCAGGGCCACAAGCACGTTTATCGTAAGAAATTCGGGGGAACCAAGGCCCGTCCCGAGCCCAATGCCCCCTTGAGACAGCAGAATGACCGCGCTCAACCCGACGCTGCCAAGCGCGGTGAGGTTGGTGAGCAACCCGACTATAAGTGCTATGCCAAGCGTCGACTCCCCTGCGCGCATGAGCTGGGCGAAAAGCTCGGCGTTCGGCACTACATAACCCTTCATAAAGTCTTGAAAGAAAGGAGGAGCCTGCGACACGAACCCCCCGGCCTGCAGGCTCGCGGCGAACTGCCGGGGAAAATCCGGGTTCAGCAGCTTCTCCACTCCGCCGTTCAGCCAGACGGCCCCGATCAAAACGCGCACCCACACCATGCCGTTCACGTACAGGGCTCCTTTGATAGATTGCCACGCTCTCCTACATACGCAGCGTTCAGCAGTGAGGTTTGCTTATTATAGGCGCTTCAGGTTCTTAGCAGAACCAAACCGGGGGACATTGCGTATATCAAGGGGACCCCTGGAGACAACGAGGAGGATGCCTTGGATAAGATTTCGCGCGAGAAGTTCATCAGGCTCGGCACCGCGCTGGGTGTGGGCGCCGCGGGAGCCTCGTTGGCCGCATGCGGGGGAGACGCCAGCTCCGGTGGGGGTTCCGGTGGCGGAAACTCCG
>DATDKB010000081.1:0-2668 GCA_036520255.1 Rubrobacter sp.
TTTAAGACGCGTGTGCATCCCGGCGAGCACGTTCTCCCCGGCGCTCATGGTGTCGAAGAGCCGGATGTTCTGGAAGGTGCGCCCGATGCCCATCTGGGCGCGTTTGTGCGCCCGGTACTTCGTTATGTCGCGGCCCTGGAACACGAAGGTCCCGGCAGAGGGCTCGTAGAGCCCGCTCACCATGTTGAAGAACGTCGTCTTGCCCGCGCCGTTCGGCCCGATCAGGCTTACTATCGAGCGCTCGGGGATGTCGAAGTCCACCTCGCTTACAGCGATGAGCCCGCCGAAGACCTTGGTGATCCCGCGCGCCTCCAGGATGTTCGCGGCCACGCCGTTCTCGTCACTCACGAGGGCTTCCCCCCAGCGCGTCGCCGACGTCGCCGCCTTCGCCGCTATGCAACTCCTCGGCGCGCTGGCGGTTGGGAATGATGCCTTCGGGCCGCAGGAGCATCATGAGGACAAGGAGGAGGCCGAACAGCAAGAAGTTGTACTTAGGGATGTCCGCCTGGCTGAGCGCGGGGCTCCCTACGGCGTCGCCAATGGCGTGGACCCACACGTTGATCTGCGGCAGCAGGTAGAAGTTGAGCCCCTGCAGGATGATGGCGCCGAGGATCACGCCGTAGATGTTTCCCATGCCACCGAGGATGACCATACACAGGACCAGTATCGAGATGTTGAACGAGAAGGCGTCGGGGAAGATGTTCTTTATGAACGCGCCGTAGAAGGCGCCCGCGATGCCGCCGAAGACCGCGCCAAGGGCGTAAGCCCAGAGCTTCGTCGTAACCGGGTTGATGCCCATCGCGGCGGCTGCGGTCTCGTCCTCGCGGACCGAGATCCAGGCCCGCCCGAGCCTCGAGTCCCTGAGGCGCACGTTGACGTAGACCGTGATCAGGACCAGAATCAGTATCGTGTAGTACCAGGGGTGCAGGTACAGAGTCCCGAAGCGTTGCCAGGCGTCTAAGGTATCAGGCAAGAACTGCAACCCCGGCGAGTCTATGGCCTTGATGCCAATGGTGCCGTTTGTCAGGTTGAAGCCGCCCAGGTCGTCCGCGTTCTGGAAGAAGCGGGGGATGATCTCTCCGAACCCCAGGGTCACTATCGCGAGGTAGTCGCCCCGCAACCTCAGGGTAGGCGCGCCGATGATCACGCCGCACAGGCCGGCGAAGGCCGCGGCTACGAAGAGGATGATCCAGAACGAGATGTGTATCCCAGGCAACGCCTCGCCGGTAAGGCTCGTCGCGGTGGACCCCAACGAGAAGCTCAACTGCTTGAATTGGCTCGAGGCGAGCCAGCCGCAAGCGTAGGCTCCCAGGGCGTAGAACGCCACGAAGCCGAGGTCGAGCAGGCCGGCGAATCCGACGACGATGTTCAGGCCGAGCGCAAGCAAGATATAGATGGCTATGATGATGACGGGGAAGATCAGATCGAGCTCGAAAGTGCTGTCAACGATCGGGAAGACGAAAGCCGCCACGATGAGCAGCGCGGGCAGCCCGTACTTCCTCAGCAGGGCCACGTTGCTACTCCCCGCCCCCCTGCACCGCCGAGCGGTCCCCGAGCAGGCCCGTAGGCCGGAACACGAGCACCATTATCAGGACGGCGAAGATCACGATCGCGGTCCATCTGACGCCTATGTACTGGTCGGCCATCGACCCGATGATGCCGATGAGGAACCCTCCGACCACGGCCCCGGTCAGGTTGCCTATGCCCCCGAGGACCGCCGCCGTGAACGCGTAGAGTCCCTGCTGGAACCCCACGTTGAAGACCGTGATGCCGTTGAAGAGCCCGTACATCACGCCAGAGGCCCCGGCGAGGATGCCAGCAAGGAGGAAGGTTATGGAGATAGTGCGGTTGACGTTGATACCGACCATCGCCGCCGCCTCCTTGTCCTGGGCGACGGCCCGCATCGCCTTCCCCTGCCTGGTACTGCCGATGAAGTAGGAGAGGGCCACGAGCAGCGGCACCGTCACCCCGATCACGAGTAGGTCCTTCCAACGGAAGATGATCGCGTCTGTCGGCAGAATGTTGGCATTGGAGACAAGTTCCGGGAACGGGACCTGGGCGGGCCCCTTCCACGCGAGGCCGACGTTCTGGAGGATAAAGGACATGCCGATGGCCGTGATCAGGACGGCCAGCCGCGGTGAGCTTCTCAACGGCTTGTACGCTACTCGCTCGATCCCCACGCCGAGTAGCCCGCAGGCGATCATAGCGACAACCAGGGCTATGAGGACCCCGGCCAGCCTGATGAGGGTTCCGGAGTCGTCGGTGATCGGGGCGAAGAAGCTGAGGCCCAGGAACGTTCCGCTAAGAACGGTCAGCCCTACGAAGGAGCCGATCATGAAGTTGTCGCCGTGAGCGAAGTTGATCAGCTCGATGATTCCATAGACCAGCGTGTAGCCTAAAGCTACGAGCGCGATGATGGCCCCGTTGGTGATACCGATGACCAGCTGCGAGGCGAACTGTGCCGGCTCCCTAGCCGCCTGCACGGCAAGCACCACCACGAGCGCGGAGATGAGGACCACGGCGATGCGCGACCCCCAGCTCGAGGACCTGATGCTCCGTAGGAGTTCATCGGAGCGAGACTTCGTGGCCTCAGTGGTGGTGGTCATTCCACACCCTCTTTCGAAAAAGGGGACCGGCCATCATCATGCCGGTCCCCTGGCTCCGTGCT
>DATDKB010000082.1:0-5496 GCA_036520255.1 Rubrobacter sp.
TCTTGAACTGGCCCCACGTCGGGTCGTAGCACTTGGCAAAGTCTTTGTCCGTGCCGTTGGGGTAGGCGTTGTCGCCGATGGTGAAGACCCTGCCGTTTATGCTCTTTACGAGCGATGAGGTGGCTTCATCGCCATTGCCATCACAATTGCCGATGTCCCCCGCTCCCACAAAGATGGGATCGCTCTCCTGTCCCAGGAGCACCCCGCTCGTACACAGCATCGCTACAACGACCCCCGTCAAGAAGAGGCCCATCAAACGCAACTTG
Organism: Rubrobacter sp.; assembly: GCA_036520255.1. Classification (GTDB taxonomy): domain Bacteria; phylum Actinomycetota; class Rubrobacteria; order Rubrobacterales; family Rubrobacteraceae; genus Rubrobacter_D. The sequence continues at coordinate 267 of DATDKB010000082.1, forward strand.
CTGCGCGCAGGGCTACGGCGGTAAGACGTTCGTGGCGGCTTCCCCCTCAAGTTTACTCCTCTACTCTGGGCACGGGGTCCAGCGAGGACCATACCCCCTTAGGCGAGGAACCCGCTGCGTCGCGACGGAGTCAAGAACCATGAAAGCAACGCGGACCCCCACCTCTTTTAAAGGAACCCTAGAGTATGCCGAGGCCGATGGCAAGTTTGGCCGCCTGCGCCCAGTCCAAGGCGGACGGCCCTCGCCGGGGCCAGTGGCTGACCGCTCTAGAGCCGGAAGCGTGCCAGGTTGGTCTGCGGCACCTCTGTGGCCCCTGTGCCGGGGGGCTGCGGGTTTACGGAGTCTGAGACGCCGATGAAACCGCCGCCGACCCACAGGTAGGTGTGGGTCGTGGTAAGGGTCCACGCCCCCTCGTAGCTCGGGCGCTTGCGCTGGTCGAGGGAAGGGACGAAGTCGCAGTAGATCCTCCCGGTCTGCGGGTTTAAGGAGGCGAGCCCGCGCAAGAACTTGCTCTTGTGACAGACTTTCTTGTCGAATTTGTTGAGGCCGAAGTGCCCGCCGAAGAACAGCCGTGAGCCGTCCCGCTTCAGCGCGACGGTCTGCACGTTTCCGCGCGTGTTGAACCGCCAAATTTGTGCGCCCTTGCTGTGCGGCTTGATGTTGAACGCCGCGACGTAGTTCCGGATGGCCCCGAAGCCGACGTAGAGCCTGTCGCCGGCCCAGGTGAGGTCCCACGCTGTCTGCGGGGCCGAGATCGTGCCGTCCGGGATCTTCCACTGGGTGAGGTTGCCCGTGTCCGTGCTGAGGCGTGCCACGCTCTGCCGATCGTCCCCGACGCCGTTGGAGCCGGTGATGTGGCTGAACGGGCCGCCCACGAAGATCGTGGCCTTCCGGGGGCCGACTTTCAGGGATCGCACCTTGGCGGCGCACTTGGGGTTCTTACAAGATGGGGCCACGCTCGTCGCCGGCTTCCAGTCGGGGGTCAGTGCCCCGGTAGCGAGCCCGAAGGCCGCCAGGTTCTTGCGCGGCTGCCCGTCGACTTTGGAGAACCCTCCGCCCGCGTAGAGTCTGGAATCGTCCGCTGCGAGCGCGTACACGTAGGAGGTGTCGCTTCCCACCTTGGGGGCGAACGACGACAGGGTGGTCTTAGCGGTGTTCGCTCCGACCGCGGCCAGGTTCTGTCTCGGCTTACTCGGGTGACCGGGGACGTTCACGGCCGTAAAGTTCCCGCCGATGTACACGCGGTCGTTCCTTAAGGCGAGCGAGCGAACAACGGCGCCGTCCCCGGTCACCCAAGGACGCCACGTGCGAATAGGGACGCCGGTCTCGACGTTGATGGCCGCAACGTTGCTTACGGCGAGGCTTCTGCCGGTCGTTCCGGACGGTCTCTCCCTGACCTCGCTGAAATTGCCCCCTATGTAGAGGGTCTTACTATCTGCCGATAGCGCCGTGGCGTACACTTTCCCGTTCGTCGTGTACGTTTTATCGGGCCGCTCGGTTAGGGCCAGGGCTGGGGAGGCGCCGAGGATGGCCTGAATCGTTATCACCGCGGCCATCATCGCAAGGGCCGGGACTAGTCGTCCGCCCACCTTCTCGCAGACTGGTCTCGATCTTTTACTCATCGTACCGCTCCCTCCACAAAATTGTATGATACATCACAGCCTGAGATAACTGAGCCTATCGCGGTCCGGCGCGCGTGGGCCATCCGGTGTATTTTCTCTCAGATGCGGCCTCTGATTCGCAAAGATTCGCAAAACGCGTGGCCAGCAGCTAAACTCAGGCGCAGCGAAAGACCGACGGCACGCAAGTCTCTACGATCGCCAGGGGTGTAGCCCGTGTACGAATCTAACTACAATGGAAGTAAGTCTGCAACAACCATAAGAGGCAACGAGTCTTCGGCCGCCTTCGCCAGGGCCTCAGAACCCGAGAGATCTTTCACTTTGGGCGATCTCGCGCGGGTCCTCCTTAAGCGACTTTGGGTCATTCTCCTGGTCGTCTCCGTCGTGGTCGGGATCGCCGTAGGGGTGAGCTTCTGGCAAACGCCGGAGTACGTGGCGTCCACGAAGCTGTTGGTCGGTCAGGAGCAGGGCAACGGGCAGGACACCAACCTGGGAGGGAGCGTCACCGGTCTCCAAGCGCTCACCCAGACGATGATAATAGCCATCAATACCCGCCCCGTGGCCGATGAGGCCATCCGACGCTTGGGATTAGGGATTTCCCCCGACGCACTCTTGGCTAACTTGACCATCGAGCAGATCGAGAGCTCGCAGTTTATCCAACTGAGCTATACGGATACCGATCCGGAGAGGGCCACGCAGGTCGTCAACAAGGTTAGCCAGGTGTCCTCCGAGCGTATCTCACAAACGAGCGCGACCGCCAACAATATAACGGCCACCGTGTATGAGAAGGCGGAGGTCCCCGAAACCCCGGCAAGCCCCAAACCCTTGAGGAACGGCCTCCTGGCTGCCGTGTTAGGCCTCATGCTCGGCATAGGCCTGGCCCTCTTGATGGAATACCTGGATTACAGCTGGCGCTCGCCAGAAGAAGTGGAGCAAATCTCGGGCGTGCCCACTTTCGCTACCATACCGGAGTTTGGTCTCGCGACGAGGAGAAGGGGACACTAGCATGGGCAATCCACAGAGCAAGACCAAAATCCTTCCGGCGCCGGAGCGCGGACGGCGTGACGATGCCACCCGAGATCTGGTGACCATCGACGACCCCTCCGGCGTGGCTTCCGAGGCCTACCGGATGCTACGCACAAACCTCTTCTACGCCTTGATCGATTCTCCTCCAAAGATCATCGTGTTGACGAGCGCGAACCTCGGTGAGGGCAAGAGCACCACTACCGCCAACCTGGGCGTGACGCTTGCGCAGGCGGGCAAGAACGTTCTGGTGCTGGACTGCGATCTACGTGGTCCCCGTCTGCATAGCATATTTGACGTAAGCAACTCAAGGGGCCTAGTAGACATCCTGGCCGCCGGCGACAAGATAGAAGAGGTGTGGCGAGAGCCGACGCCACGATTGAAGTTGATCTGCGCCGGTCCACCGCCGCCTAACCCGGCCGAGCTTCTGAGCTCGAGACGTCTGGCGGAGTTCCTCGCCGAAATGCGACGGAGGTTCGACTACGTCCTGGTGGATACGCCCCCTGTCGGGGTCTCCGACTCCGCCGTGCTGGCGGCCAACGGGGACGGGGTCTTGCTGGTCTTGGATTCCCAGCGTACTCGCAAAGGACCTCTGCGACAGGCTTTGCGCACCCTGCGAGGCGTCGGGGCCAACGTTCTGGGAACGGTCATGAACAATTTCGAGGTCCCCAAGGGCGGAAACACCCCGTACGGCCACCGCCAATAGGACACGTTAGCCTCGGCAATTACTCGGACAGGTCAAAGATGAATCGTCGGGCAAGAGGCGGGGGGGAGCGGTGAAATCTACCGTGGTTGATTACCTCAGCGGTTCGACGTTGCGACGTCGCTTGCTCTCTGGCAGCACCTGGGCCCTTGGTGGGAAGATCGGGGCCGCCGCGATCGGCATCGTCACAAGCGGCCTGCTGGGGCACATGCTCTCAAAGCAGGATTTCGGCACGTACCTTCTGGTGTTCAGCATAATCTCTGTCGGCGCGGTAATCGGGTCCCTGGGGCTGCCCAAGACGGTGTTGCGGTTCGTCGCCGAGAGCATGTCGCTCGATAAGCCCGGACGTGCACGGCGGGCGATCTCGACGGCGCTCGCGCTCGGCGTCGCGGGGGCCATCGTCACCAGCCTCGCGTACTACTTCGTCTTCGGCGACCTCGTAGGCAAGTACTTCTTTCACTCCGAGGCCCTCGTGGCGGTTATCGGGCTGACGACGGGCTGGATGGCGATCTCGGTGATGCAGGAGATCATCGCCGAGTCCTTCCGGGGGTTCCACGACATCCGCATGGCCACCCTGTTCGGCGGCCTGGCGACGGGGGGCAAGAGCGCCGGCCTGATCATGAGGGTCCTGCTGCTCGGTGGCCTGGTGCTGTTGTGGGCGACGAGCGGGCACACGGATTTGAGGACGGTCATGATCATCTCCGTGGGCTCTGGCGCCGCGAGCGCGTTCCTGTCCGTTTTGTTCTTGCGCAAGAAGGTTTCCCCCCTCAGCACGCAAGGCGAAGAAGACCCGGTAAGCGCGGGGGAGGAGCTGCGCGATGCCTTCCCGATACTCATCATCTCTTTGACCTCGTTCGTCATGCTGTCGGCGGCTGACCTCTGGATCCTGGGTCATTTCGGTACAAAGGACCAGGTCGCGCTCTACGGCGCGGCCTCCCGGCTCGTCACCCTCATCGCGATGCCGCTACTCATGACGAACCTCGTATTGCCGCCGATCATCGCGGAGATGTACGCCCAGGGCAGGACCGGCCAGTTGGAGCGCACGCTGCGCTCTTTCAGCACCCTCTCCGGCATCCCTTCCCTGTTGTTCCTGATCGTGTTTATGGTCCTCGGCGGTCCGATCATGGGCCTGGTCTACGGCAGCGACTATAGCAGCGCCGCCATCATACTGGTGCTGCTGAGCGCTGGGAAACTCGCCGCCGTCTGGGCGGGCTCCTGCGGAGCGGTGCTCCAGTTCACGGGCCACCAGGGATCGATGCTGCGCATCAACCTCCTGACCAGCCCCCTCTTCGTAATCGGGGCCCTGCTGGTCGTGCGGGACTACGGACCGATAGGGGTCGCCAGCATGACGGCCGCCATCACCGTGGTGCAGAACGCGGCGCTGGTCCTGGTCGCCCGGAAGAAGACCGGCATGTGGACCCACGTGAGCCTCTCCCCTTCTCGCTTGCGAAAGGGTCTGGCCAGGCGATGAGCGTGCCATCTTACGGCGCACTCCACGAGAGGCCGTCGTCCGGCCCTCGCCAATTGGAAGATGGGGTGGTAGCGCGATGAGGGTCGTGGCCAACTCGATACCCAAGAGCGGCACCCACCTCTTGGACCGCCTGCTCGTGTTGCTCGGGTTCGGGCTGGTGGATCTGGGAGGGGTGAGACCACACCTCCTGAAGAGCGGCGACCGCTTTCCCCTCCTCGACCAGCGCCTCAAGCGAATCCTGGGAATCCGTAGACCGGAGGACGTATTGGGGATAGGCCCGCACCTCGTAGAAGGCGGCCGGTTCCCCCCGGCGCGCAGGTTCTTGAGGGGCCGGGGCGAGAAGGTCACCGTCGGGGTGGTCTCGCCCCGGCAGATAAGCCGCCGCTGGCTGGCCGGGCGCCTCGCGAGGGTTCC
>DATDKB010000083.1:0-3161 GCA_036520255.1 Rubrobacter sp.
CGGCATCGCGACGGCGGCAGGCGCGCTCCCGCTGACGCCGGGCGGCATAGGGGTGTTTGAGGCCACCATGCTCGCGACCCTCGCCGTGTTCGGGGTTGGGGCCGGGGCCGCCATCGCCGTCCTCGGCTACCGCCTGTTCAACTTCTGGCTGCCAATACCCCTCGCCGCGCTCTTGTACCCTGGCCTGCGGAAGTCCGGGCGAGGGGGACGGCTGAGGTGAGCCCATTGCCGGGCGTATAATGTCCGCCCGTGATCTCGGACAGCGCCATCTACGTCGACGGAAAGCGGACGGAGTCCCCCGACCTCGAAGGAACCAGGCATACCTGCGGCGAGCGGGGCGGGTTCGCCTGGGTCGGCCTCGTCGAGCCCGACGACGAAGAGTTGGCCTCGGTGGTGCGCGAGTTCGGCCTGCCGGAGACGGCCGTGCGGGATGCAATCAAGGCCCACCATCGTCCCAGGGTCGACCGCTACGGGGAGACGCTCTTCGTGGTGCTCAGGACGGCGCGTTATCTCGACCGGGAAGAACGGGTGGAGTTTGGCGAGATCCACATCTTCCTAGGAAGGGATTTTATTGTCACCGTCACGCATGGTGAGGCGCCCTCGCTGGAGGGCGTCAGGAAAGATCTCGAAGGCCATGCCGGGTTCCTTGGCAGGGGCACGGGGGCCGTGCTCTGGGCCGTGGTGGACAGGGTCCTCGACTGTTACGACCCCGTCATGGACGGGCTCGAAAACGACGTCGACGAGATCGAAGAGGAGGTCTTCGGGGGCAGGGCCGACGTATCGCGCAGGATCTACGAGCTCTCGCGCGAGGTGCTCGAGTTCCGCCGGGCAGCCCAACCGCTGGCCGGGGTGCTCGAACGTCTCTCCGCGGAGCCTTACAGCGCCGACCGCGAGGTGCTCCGCCGGATGCGCGGCGTGTACGACCGCGCGTTGCGCATCACGGAGCGGCTCGATGGCTTTAGGGAGTTGCTCTCGAACATCCTCAGCGTCAATTTGACCATCGTAAGCGTCCAGCAGAACGCCGCCATGCAGCGCCAGAACGTGCAGGTGCAGAAGATCTCCGCCTGGGCCGCCATCCTCGCCGTGCCCACCCTCATAAGCGGCGTCTACGGGATGAACTTCCGCTACATGCCCGAGCTGAACTCGATCCTCGGATACCCCTACGCGCTTGCGCTTATGATCTCGATCTCCGGCTTGCTCTACCTCGGCTTCAAACGCGCCGGATGGTTGTAAGGCGGTTTCGGGAGCCACGTTTCACGAAGTGGGTCGGAAAAGTACCGAGAGCCAGACGTCTGGCAGGCGCGCCCCGCCCCGTGTCGTTGTATGATCTACCCATTACGTAGGGAGGAGTCGGGGCTCTATCATCTCTCTGGCTCTGTCCTACCGAGGAAGGGTGACAGGTATGAGGAGAATCGTCGTAGTGTTGGCCTCGATGCTCTTAGCCGTGGGGCTGCTCTTCTCCGGTTCCTACGCTGGCATCTCCGCAGACTTGCGTAAGGCGGTGGCACGGACGGCTCCCGCACGACCCAACATCGTCTTTATCCTCACCGACGACATGCGCAAAGACGACCTCGCGTACATGCCCAAGACCCGTTCGCTGCTCGAGGATAAGGGCATGAGCTTCGAGAACGCCTTCGTCTCCAACGCCTTGTGCGCCCCTTCCAGGGCCACCATATTGCGCGGGCAGTACTCCCACAACACCCAAATCTTCGGCAACTCCCTTCCCAAAGGGGGATGGGAAAAGTTCCGGGATCGGGGGCTGCAGCACAGCACCGTCGCCACTCGGCTCCACGACGCCGGGTACCGGACCGGCCTCTTCGGCAAGTACATGAACAGCTACGCAAACACCACCTACAGGCCCCCGGGGTGGGGCAGATGGTTCGCCGCTTCCGAGTACGGCGACCCCAACTACTTCGACTACGACGTAAACGATCAAGGAACCATAAGGCACTACGACACGAGCGATAGCGACTACATCACCGACGTGCTCAGCAGGCAGACCAATGCGTTCATCCGCAACAATGCCTCCGGAGGCAAGCCCTTCTTCGCCTACGTGGCGCCCGTAGCTCCGCACGCGCCGGCCACACCGGCGCCACGCGACGTACACACCTACGACGGCGTGAACGGCCCGCGCTTGTCCTCCTTCGACGAGACGAACGTCTCGGACAAGCCATCCTGGATCAGGCAGCTGCCGAGGCTCACCCCCGACAAAATCGCCGCCATAGACAACCGTCACGAAAGACGGGTCGAGTCCTTGCAGGCCGTCGACGACCTCGTCCAGGGAGTGGTGAGGACGCTAAGTGACGCGGGGGCGATGCGCAACACCTACATCTTCTTCACCTCGGACAACGGCTTCCACCACGGCGAGCACCGCATACCGCGAGAGAAATGGCTCCCCTACGAGGAGGACGTCCACATGCCGCTCCTTGTGCGCGGCCCCGGTGTGGCGGCGGGCTCCGCCACCTACAATATGGTTCTGAACACCGACTACCTGCCAACCTTCACGGACCTGGCGGGCACGCGAACCCCATCCTACGTCGACGGGCGTACGCTGGAGCCCGTGCTCCACGGTACCGTAACCACCTGGAGGAGCGCCGTCCTTCTCGAGGCGGCGGCCCACCGCGCGCCGGCCTACCGAGGCATCCGCACCGTCAACACCGACAGCATATCCAAGCTCAAGTACGTCGAGTACAGAAAAGGCGCGAGGGAGCTCTACGATCTGGATCCCGACCCCCACGAACGCACCAACCACTACGACGACGCTCCATCGCCCGTTGTCGATGCACTTGCGGCGCATCTGCAGGCATTGAAGGGTTGTGCGGGGGACACTTGCTTCACGGCCGAGAATAGGCCGTAGGAACGGGAGTCCTTCGCCCGGATCGGTATGGCCCCGAACTCGGCGAGCGGTTGGCCGGTGCGAGTGCGGTTCGTCGTCGGATGGTTCGCGAACCGCCCCTACAGGGTTTGTTGGACTACGGATGCGGCCTCTGTGGCGGGTTGGCCTTCGTGGATGATGTTGCCTATAGCGGTGTGCAGTGATATTGGACCTCTGCTACTTGCCAAGTCTGGGGTGGGCGTGTCGGGCATTCTGAAGCCTCCCGCGCTATGCTTGAAAGCAAACACCGCGGGGGTGGTCCAACTTCATTGACTACCGCTTTAGG
>DATDKB010000084.1:0-3022 GCA_036520255.1 Rubrobacter sp.
TCGTTTTCCCGTAGCACCGCCGCCGCGCGCGCTATGATATCTTCGGGTCGCAAAGAGGCTCCTTCCGGCGTGGGCCCGCTCGGACCGCCTGTAGCTTCTCCTCGGCTCTCCATGCGCGAATACTAATCCATAGGGTAGATAACACGTATAGGGTAGATATTACGCCACCCTTACCATTATCTTACGAAATGTTCAAAGATCCTCGCGGCCGGTTACGAACTTCCGGCTCTCGCCGCCAGAGATAAGGGGTACACTTCGCCTCATGACGCTGGTAAAGATATGCGGTATTACGAACCCGGGGGACGCCCGTGTGGCGGCGGACGCGGGCGCCGACGCCGTTGGGTTCATCTTCGCCGACAGCCCACGGTGCGTCGACGCCGAAGAAGCGCGCAGGATCTCCATAGCGCTACCGGACAACATCATCAAGGTAGGCGTCTTCGTCGACGAGGAGCCCGCCGAGATACTGAGGATCTCACGCGAGGTCGGGCTCGACCTCGCGCAATTGCACGGCGACGAGACCCCGGAGGCCGTAACCGCCGTGCAGGACGCGGGCGTCAAAGTAATAAAAGCGTTGCGGGTAGAAAGCGCGGCTTCGTTGGACGCGTTGGACGAATACGAGGCCGACCTGTTTCTGCTAGACGCGCACAGCGCGCGGGCACGTGGGGGGACGGGCGAGCGTTTCGACTGGGGGGTGGCGAAGTCTCTAAAGGGACGTGATAACATCGTCGTCTCCGGGGGGCTCGACCCGGAGAACGTGTGCGAGGCGGTCGAGTTCTTCGAACCCTTCGGGGTGGATGCTTCCAGTTCTCTGGAGGACGGCCCAGGCAGGAAAAACGACGAGTTGGTGCGGAGGTTCGTCCTTGCGGCAAAAGACTGAGACGGGTTACTTCGGTCCCTTCGGTGGCCGCTACGTCCCGGAAACCCTGATCCACGCCCTCGAAGAGCTCGAAGGGGCCTACGAGCGTTACAGGCACGATCCCGAATTCGGCGAGGAGAGGGATCGCCTGGCGCGGGACTTCGTCGGCCGCCCGACCCCGCTTATGTTCGCCGAGCGCCTGACGAGGAAGTGGGGCGGGGCCAACGTCTGGTTCAAGCGCGAGGACCTCGCGCACACGGGGGCGCACAAGATCAACAACACTTTGGGGCAGATCCTGCTCGCCGACCGCATGGGCAAGGAGCGGATCATCGCCGAGACCGGCGCCGGGCAGCACGGCGTCGCCACAGCGACGGTCGCCGCCCTCTACGGCAAGGAGTGCGTCGTCTACATGGGCGAGGAAGACACCCGCCGCCAGAGGCTCAACGTCGTCAGGATGAAGCTCCTCGGGGCCGAGGTCGTGCCTGTACTGAGCGGCTCGCGGACCCTCAAGGATGCGGTCAACGAGGCCATAAGGGACTGGGTCGCGAACGTCGAGAACACCCACTACATCATCGGGAGCGTTGTGGGGCCGGCGCCGTACCCCCTTATCGTGCGCGATTTCCAGGCTGTTATAGGGACGGAGATGGAAAACCAGTGCCGCGAGCGACTCGGCTCCGACCCCGATGCCATCGTCGCCTGTGTCGGCGCCGGCTCGAACGCGATTGGCGCGTTCCACCCCTTCGTCGGCCGCGAGAACGTACGGCTCGTAGGCGTCGAGGCCGCCGGCAGGGGACTCGCCACCGGCGAGCACGGCGCGTCGTTAGCCGAAGGGAACCTCGGCATCCTGCACGGCGCGATGAGCTACGTGTTGCAGACGGAGGGCGGGCAGATCCGCGAGGCCCACTCCATCTCCGCAGGCCTCGATTACCCCGCCACGGGCCCCGAGCACGCGTTCCTCAAGGACGAGGGCCTCGCCGAGTACGCCAGCGTCACCGACGAAGAAGCCCTCGAAGCCCTGAAGACTTGCTCCAGGTCGGAAGGCATCATCCCGGCGCTGGAGACGGCCCACGCTCTCTTCTATGCCGAGAAGGTGGCTAGAGAGCTCGGTCCGGGGAAGAACATGGTCGTCAACATTTCCGGACGTGGCGACAAGGACGTGGAGGTCGCGGCGGAGGCGCTCGGCATCGGCGCGGAGGAGGCTGAGGCCGTATCAGACGCCGAAACGCCATCCTCCGGCTCAGAGACGGACGAAACAGCCTTTTGAATGGCGGGCGCGTTAGGGGGGCTTTTCAAGAAGGACGGACCGCCCTGATCCCATACCTCACCGGCGGCTATCCTTCGCTTGAAGGAGCGCGGGAGGTGGGGGAAGCCTTTCTGGAGGCTGGTGCCGACGTTCTGGAGATCGGGGTTCCCTTCTCCGACCCGCTCGCTGATGGGCCGACCATCCAGGACACAACGACCCGCGCCCTCGAGAACGGGGCCGACCTCGACTACTGCCTGGACCTCGCCTCGGGGTTCTCTGGGCGGGCTCCCGTGGTCTTCCTGCTCTACTACAACGTGATCTTCGCCCGGGGTGCCGAGCTGTTCTTGAGGGAAGCGGCCGACGCCGGCGTCTCCGGGCTTGTGATCCCCGACCTCCCCGTCGACGAGGCGGGCCGGTTCGCCGAGCTTGCGGATGATGCGGGCGTAGCCTTCTGCCCGCTCGTCGCACCGACCTCGACCGACGGACGCGTCTCGCGCGTCGGTGAGCTTGCGACCGGCTTCGTGTACTGCGTCTCCGTGGCCGGGGTGACGGGGGTACGTGACATCCTGCCGCCGGGTGCCGTCGAGCTATTGAGGAGGGTGCGAGAAAGGACCGAGGCGCCCGTGGCGCTCGGGTTTGGTATAGGGTCGCCTGAGGCTGCTGTCGAGGCGGCGCGGGAGGCCGATGGGATCATCATCGGGAGCAAACTCATGCGGCTCGTCGATGAGGGCGGGGCCGGGCATGCGGGGGAATGGCTGCGCGGTGTGCGCGAGGCGCTCTCTGGGGTCGTGAAGGCGGGGGGCTAGGCATCAGGAACTGGCTTAGCAAACGCAGGGAGTACTCAAGGACCGCGCCCGAGACAGAGAGTGGCGTCGGCCCGACGGACACCGTCTTCACCAAGTGCGAGAAGTGTGGGGAGCCGA
>DATDKB010000085.1:0-2493 GCA_036520255.1 Rubrobacter sp.
CAACCAAGGTCCTACGTGGTGCGGGATCTGAGCTGGGAGCTTGCTCGATACCTCGATACGCAGAGCCACTCAGCAAGCGCCTCAGCACCACCAAGTAGCGCGAGCGGGAACGGAGAGCGGTGAGCAGCCGAGGAGTAAGCGCATCACCTCGAGCGATCACAGAGCGCAAGAAGGTAGGAGCAAACCATGAACGATAGGCCGCCGGTCGGGATCGGGGAGGATGCAAAGGGAGTCGAAATAGCGGGTCCGGTTCGCGAGGGGCGGCGACAAGCGCACGGGCAGAAGCCGCGGATCGGTACGGAGGTCTCTATCTGGGTTGCGACACCCTTGGATAGCGAGAAGCTGCGCGGGATGTTCTCCCGAAGCTCTTCCGAGACCATCTACCGAAGGTTCCACTTGCCTTACCCGGAGGTGCCGGAGTGGATGCTTGCCCTCATGTTGGGCGCCGATCACCACAAAGAAGCCCTCGTCGCCGTCACGGAAGAGAAGGTCGTGGGCCACGCCATGTACGTGAGGCTCGAATACGGTACGGAGGCCGAGATAGCGATCATCGTGGAAGACGGGTGGCAGTCGAAGGGCGTTGGGAAATCGCTACTCTCTGAACTCACCCAAAGGGCCAGGCTTCGGGGCGTCGAAATCTTCACCGGAGAAGTACTCGCGACGAACCGGCCCATGCTGGGTCTCGCCACCATGTTCGCCGGGACCGACTACACGATAGCGGACGGTGTGTGCCACGTTCGCATGCCGCTGCAGACGCCCGATTCGACACCATACACCGCGCGAACAGATCGTCGGGCTGCATAAGGATTGGATCCCTATACATGACAAACACGCTCGGTAGCCGGTCTATATTGGATGGTTCGAGCGGGGTGCCGATCTCCGAAGCGAACACGAGCTACCCGTCTTCGTTCCGGGTCCCGGCCTTCAACCTCGCCTCGCCCTGGCGTGCCCGCTGTGCCTTCAGCGCTTCCACGGTGCGGACGAGCAGGTGGATCGTGCGTCCCTTGGGGGCCACAAACCTGCGTGCCGAAAGCGTGGCGTAAATTGATAACTCATCTGGGAAAAGAGCCAGACGAGTTCTCCATCTCCATCGATCCACACATCAGCTTCCTCGTGCACGGCGGCGGCGATAGGGAGAGAAAGCTCTGCCTAGGTGACCCGAGAACCGATAAGGCGAATTCGCCGTATAACCCTCTGCTCATAGAAGGACGACCACATGCTCTCTTAGACGGCTGATGTGTAATGAGCTAGATCAACAGGTCCGCCAGATGACGCAGCGGTCGGACGAGGGAGTCGTTGATGCGTTGTGCGCAAGTGTAGGCTACGACCTTGGCGGCCAGACGCGTCAGCAGCCCACCCAACGTCTTCGCGCGGTGACGCTCCAAGCCGAAGAAGTCCTTGAGTTGGCCGATCACCCCCTCGATGATCTGCCGCTTGCCCGATGCCCAGCGGCAATCGGCCTTCGACCATGCCCGCCGGGAGTTGTTTTTCGGGGTGGCCGCAACGAGCGCGCCGTAAACCTCCATCCAAAGCCGCTCCCACTCGACTCCCGTGAAGCCTTTGTCTGCCAGGTAGGCCCCGTGGCGGTCGGAAGCTACGAGGGCCTCCCCTATGGGCCTCTCGTCCGAGGCTGCGGCAGCCAGCCCGAAAGCGGTGATTACGCCCTCGGGGTTCACCACCAGCGCCACCTTGAAGCCGTAGACCCACTCGGTCTTGGAGGCGCTGCGTCCGAAGGTTGCCTGTCCGGCGAAGAGTCCCTTGCGGCAAGCCCTCACCCTTACGATCGCCGGGATGAGGGTGGTGTCCAAGACGCGATAGACCGCCGAAGGCTCCGAAAGCTCCTCGGCGAAGGCACTCTGCAAGAGGCGCAACTCGGGCTCCAGGGCCCGGACGCGCCGGTTGAGCTGGCCTTGGGTGCACAATCTCGGGAAGTAGGGGCGCAGGTGCGCCCATGCGAAGCGCCAGAAGTCGCGCTCGCTGCGGAAGCGAGGCCACTGGGCGAGGACCGCCAGGGTGAGGACCTCCGAGTCGCTCAGGAGGGCGGGACGGCCGGGTCGGGGGGTGGTCGAGGGGTGGTTGGCCTTCCACCAGTCGTCTATCTGGACGTACAATGAAACCAAGAAGGAGTCGAGATCCATCATGGGGCACCGCCTTTGGGAGAAGGTTCGGTGCCAGCATAAGGTTTCGGCTCCTTCCTTGCCGTTCGCAATTACGCATCAGTCGTCTTAGGGAGCCCTTCGAGATTCTAACGTCTTACAAAGACTTCTAGATCTGCCCTCATACGTGCAGCAGCATGCTGGTTAAGCAACTACCCCAGAATTATGGCGAGGACTAGCATCGTCTGGATTTCCGAATTGCCGCACGATCCCCAGCACCAGCCGCCTCTCCCGCTTGGACAGTCGCGACATCTCGCGCACCGTGTCCCGGGTCGCCTCATCCCTCAGCGCGCCCGCAAGGCCCCAATCCGACTCCAGGCCCACGTCCTCCTCGAAC
>DATDKB010000086.1:0-2343 GCA_036520255.1 Rubrobacter sp.
TTGCAAAAGAGCCTGCTCGAACGGAGACTCGCCGCGCAGGTACTCTTTAGAGAGCGGGGGCCGCTCGTACGGCGGTTGGGGCTCGGCGCCGATCAGGACCACCCTCCCGTCGAAGCCCTCCTCGCGGAGGGTTGCCGCAGCCCCTCCGCCCGCGAGACCGGCGCCGACGATCACGAACGCTTCACTCATCGGCCCTCGACCTCCAGGTTGCCACCCTCCCTACGTGTTTGGTAGGTCGCGAGCGGTTTCCTGGCGGGTCCCTGAAGCACCGCTCCGCTTCTCACGTCGAACTCCGAGCCATGGCAAGGGCAGATCACGGTGGTCTCTTCGAGATCTCCCCCGGCCAGCGAACACGCCATGTGCGTGCAGGTGTCGTCGAAGGCGTGGAAAGCACCCTCTACGTTGGCGACGGCAATCTTGGTGCCATGCACGTCGAACGCCCGCATCTCACCCGCTCTAAGATCGCCCGCTCCGGGTACCGCTGCAAATCCGGCCATTGCTCTCAACCCCCTTCGGTCCTCGTTTTGTGGTGTACACGATACAGGAGAAACAAGAATATATCAAGTATTTATTTGATATATTTGAATAAATTCTGTTTTCCTGCTACAGTAGCGACAGAAACCCATAGGAAGGGACGATGTGAGTACACGCTGGGACCGGAGGTTTTTCGAGAGCACACGTGGGCGGGTGGTCACGCTGTTGCGTCGGGCGGGCTTCACCGTCGACGAGCTTGCCCGAGAACTCGATCTCACGAACAACGGTGTGCGGGCGCACCTTGCAACGCTCGAGAGGGACGGGATCGTCCGTCAGAGCGGGGTGGTGAGGCGTGAGAGCGGCGGGGGTAAACCAGCCTACCTTTACGAACTGACACCGGAGGCTGAAGATCTGTTCCCGAAGGCCTACGAACCCGTCCTCTATCAACTCTTGGACGTCTTGAGAGAACAGCTCGAGTCCGACGAATCGGAGGCGCTGTTGAGGGGGGTGGGACGCCTTATGGCCGAAGAACGCACGGTCCCGACCGATGGCGCAGTCCCGAGCGATGGCGCACGCGCGCGGCTCGAGGCGGCAGTCGACGTACTAAACGAGTTGGGTGGACTTGCGGAGGTCGAAGCGCAGGATGGCGCATACGTGATTCGGGGCTACAGTTGCCCGCTGTCCGGCCTGACGCAGGAGCACCCGGAGGTATGCCGCATGGTCGAGACACTGATCACCGAACTAGCGGGCGTGCCGGTTTACGAGCACTGCGACCGAGGCGAGAAGCCCCGCTGCTACCTGGAGGTGGCGACCCTCGACGCTACCGAGCAAAACTAACGGGGTTTTCTGCCGGCATGCATCCTTGCTCTGTGCGCAACGTCCTTGCGCTCAACGCAGGCGCGGCGGAAGAGGGGCCTAGGATCTTAGGCGGAGCAAGTTCGAAGTTGCGCAAGCTAGCGTACTTGAGGCTTATGATCGGCGGCCGATCCGGGGGCCTGGATCGTAATCAATTTCTTCTCATTCAAGATGCGCAATAACCTATTCGGGCGATCGGGGCTCAGTGCGTCAAGCACTACCAGCGTCCGCGCTCGCGCTAATCTCCTCACGTCGCTGCTCTCACCGGATGAACTTTGGAGAATGCACCTTCCGAAGCTGTCCGAAAGGGGCTACGCGCAACGCCTCAGGCGTACATTTGGCCGGTATTTGGAGGACGATACGGGCCGAAAAGGAGCTTCTCAGAAAGGGCTGCAAGGTTATACATGCGAGTGCGTCCGAGAATTTTAGGACCGTTTCTTGACGGAATTCTAAGAAGTTCGCGACAATAACCACGGAAGATACATGCCCCTCCTTGGTAATGGGCCATCTGGCTACTCGTCCGACACCCCCTTCCTGATCTGGTGTCTAGGGGTGAAGAAGGACCGATAGGAGAGCGTGCCGACCAGGATGGCGGACATGGAGACGCTCCCTAAGAGCATGTAGAGGACGACGATCTGGAGCCGCACGGCCTCCAAAGGGTCCGCGCCGGCGATGATCATGCCGACCATCGCGCCAGGCAGGAAGATTATCCCGGTCGTCTTCGTGGCGTCTATGAGGGGGATGAGGGCGCGCTGGAGGGCCGTCTTGAGGATGGGGGATACGGCCTGGCGGCTCGTGGCCCCGAGGGCGAGGGCGGCTTCGAGCTTGGGCCGCTGCTCTCTGACGTCGTCGCGGATGCGGGTCAGCGTCAGGCTGGCGGCGTTCATGGAGTTCCCGATCACCATGCCCCCGAGCGGGATCAGGTAGCGCGCCGTCGCCGGTATCACCCCGAGCGCGAGCAGCAAACCGAGCGTCGCTACCGCCGCCACCCCCACGGCGAGCGCAACCACCCCG
>DATDKB010000087.1:0-5913 GCA_036520255.1 Rubrobacter sp.
CCAGAGGGAAACGATCGAAGATTACGGCGTCAAACACGAGCGCGGGTTCCCCGAGCGTGCCTACTTCATCATCGACCGCGAGGGAACTATCCGGGCGAAACGGGTCGAGCCTTCCACAAAAGACCATCCTAAGGTAGATGCGATCCTCGCGGATCTGGACGGAGCGCTGTAGGCAGGATGGAGCATCCGAGCACGCAGTTCGTACCCGAAAGCGTTGTGGCCTCCTGCGCGGCGACCGCCATGACCCTGGTCTACAGCGCTCCGACTCCCGGGACTGGGTCCCGCTACCTCGACGGCCGCGTCGCCCACGAGTCGAGGATGCTCTCCGTGGTGCCCGTGCGGGATGCGCTAGCCGGGTCGGACAGGAGGGGCGTGGGGGAGACGGTTCTGGAGGCAACCCACTCCTCGCTAGCCCTCGTTGGCTTCGCCGACCCCCGGGGCGCCGGGTACCTGGCCCCGCTGGCCCGGGCTGCCCTACGCGGTGAGCCCTCTGCCCGCGTCCTCGGGAACCTTGGAAACGCAGAGATCTCACCGTTCGCGCGGGCGCTTGAAGCCGGAGGTGAAGAAGCCCTCGCGGGCGCGCTCTCCTACGCTCTCGGGGCGGGCAGGGACGCGACGCTCCGCGACGCGATGCGCTTCTTGGCGGGTCGTCACGCCCTGGCCCGCGAGTACGCCAGGGATTTCGAGGTCACCCGCGAGCTCGCGAGGCCCGCCCTCCTCACGGCACTCTCCCGCGCGGACTCCGTGCGCGGCGCCCTCGTTCAGGCCTTTCTGGAGGTACTCTCCGAGGTGCCCGACCTCGATGTGGCCGGCCGCGCCGGACGGCAGGAGGCCGAAGAAGTCTCCCGCATGGCGCACGGGGTCCTGAAGGCTGGCGGCGTTTATTCGAGGCGTGGTCTCGAAGGGACGGCCAACCTCGGCGGGCTCCTGCGCGCCGAACCCCGACTCTCTCCCACCACGACCGAGTACCCGGTTATAGCCGCTGCCTTCCTGGTTGCGCTGGAGTACGGTCCCGACGCGCTCAGCCACAGGCTCAGGCCGGCGAGAGGAATTGGCAAGGGAAGGTGAAGCCGTTCATCGAGGTAGCCTGTCCGATTGGTAGAATCAGGCTTCACCGGCGGCTTTAGAGGAGGTTTATGAGGGCTCTCGTTATCGTTGGACACGGCTCGCACCTCAACGGAGATTCGGGCCTGCCCGTCTACCAACACGCGGAGAGGATCAGGAAGACCGGGGAGTTCGACGAGGTCGTGGAGTGTTTCTGGAAAGAAGAACCCTCCATGCGCCACGTTCTCGATACCGTGGAGTCCGAAGAAGTCTACGTCGTCCCCGCGTTCATCTCCGAGGGATACTTCACCCAGCAGGTTATCCCGAGGGAGCTCGGCCTCACGGGACTCGTCACGAGAAAAGGCGACAAGACCATACACTACGCCGGACCGCTCGGAACCTTCGAGGGGATGCCCGACGTGATCCTGGAGCGCACGGACGACCTCATGCGCGGAAGGGAGGTTTCCGGCCGCACGGCCCTCGTTCTGCTCGGGCACGGCACCGACCTCAACAAGAATTCCTCCGGCGTCATCTATTTGAACGCGGGGCGCATCAGGGAGCGTGGAATCTACGACCTCGTCGAGGTCGGGTTTCTGGATCAGGAACCCGAGATCGGCGGCGTGGTAAACGGTGTAGAGGCGGAGAACGTTATCCTGATCCCCCTGTTCATAGCGGAAGGCTGGCACACCCGCGAGACGATCCCCGAGGATCTCGGCCTGACTGGCCAGGTCACGGTTCGGGACGATAAAACGGTCTACTACGGCGCCCCCGTCGGCACGCATCCCTCGATGGCGAGCCTGATCTCTGCCCGCGCCCGCGAGATGATGCCGGAGAAACAGGTTGTCTGAAGCCGTCTCCAAACGGTCCGGCAACGAGAACGTGGCCGCCGTCTCGCGTGACACCTTCGCACGGTGGGTGGACGATGCCCCCAGCGGTCGCGTTTTCGGGCAGGTGTTGGTGCGTCCGACGTCAATCGGGGGCTACGAGTTGCGACACATGGACGACGCGCAGACCGGGAGTCTCCAGGAGAGCGAAGACCCGCGCGCTGCGCGCGAGATCGCCAGGCTGACCGAAAACGGTGAGTACAGACCGCTGAAGAGCTCGCCCAACCTGCGGCGCGGATGGGAGATCAGGGTCGCAGACGCGCGTGCTCTCGCGACCGCGATGGATCACCTCTATCCCGCCGGCGTCGTCCACTGGTTTCTCCACAGGGAGGGCAGGCTATCCCTCACGAGCTTCAGGCAGAACGCCGCGAGGCAGAGCGGTATCTACAAGCGCACTCAGCGGCTCTCTGACCGGGGCGTCCTCGACGCGGCCAGCGCCTGTTGCGAGGATGCGGTGTGCCTCAAAAAGACCCTCTGGGACGTGGATGAGGATACGCCGCTCGGCATCGATAGGGGGGAAGGGGAGATCCCCTGCCCCGAACCCTGCAGCGTCTTCGTCTCTTTCGCGCGGCGCGTCAGGCTCTTCGAACGGGAGAAGGAAGGCGATGAGCAAGGATTCTCGCCTTCCGAACGGCAAGACCTTGCCGCCCTCGTGGAGGCGGCTGCCTCGGGCGAGTTCCGGTTCGCCCGCGAGGCAGAGTTCGAGGAGCCACTCAACGAGCGAAGGATGCGCTACAGGAGGCTCACCCTCGTACCAAGGTTGTAAGGGGATGGATAGCGCCTTGGAAAAGTCCCGAAGCCGGTCCTCCCGCCAACGATGCGCTGCTCGCCCGGTTGGTTCGCGGAGCCCTCGACAGAAACGGGAAGGGAATATCGGGGATCAACGTAAGCTCTTGCTAGTTTGTGGTGACGCTGCACGGAGGCGTTAGCAGCGCTCGGGAAAGGAAGGAGGTCGGGAAGCTGGCGAGCAAGGTCCCCGGGGTCGGAGCCGTGACGAACAAGCTGAGGGTGGTGTAGGCGGTCGCGCCTTTGGCCGTTTCCGAAGGTGCCATTCGGGGTATCTCGGTGGTTCGAGAAAAATACCCCGCCAGGATGGAGGTAACTCATGGCGAGTAAGAAGACGAAAGGCGCCACAGCAGGCGCGAAGGTAGCAGCGAAGGTGGCCCCCAGGGCAGGCAGAGCCGCCGGCAAGGTCGCGTGGAAAGCCGGCAAGGGTGAGGCGAAGCTCATCCGCAAGGCGATGAGCGCCCAGCAATCCAGAAAATCCCGTTACTTCAAGTACGCGTTCTTCGCCCTGGTCGGACTCGCCGTCGGGGCGGCCATCGCGCGTTCCAGGAAAGACGATGGAACGTCGGGTGAGTCCTCCTCCTTCACGGGCACGACCGGTCACCACGCTCCGGACGCGGGCAGCCCCGCCGGCGAGCGGGGTGAAACCTGGGGTAGCGGCACCCCGACCGGTACGGCGGGCGGCGGTGGTTCTCAGGGCACCGGAGCCGAGCGGGACTACTCCGACCCAGCGTCCGGCCCGCTCATCGGCGAGCAGCACGGAACCGTCGAGGGCGTAGGCGAGCAGCAGGAGGAGCTGGAACAACGCATCCGTACCAACATCGGCGAAGACCCGCGTACCGCCGAGCTGCCGCGCGTCAACGTCGAAGTAAACGATGGCATCGCCGAGCTGCGCGGGGTGGCCCCCTCCGAGGACGCCAGGCTGGCGGCCGGCGAAATCGCCCAGGCAGTCGAAGGCGTACGCGAAGTGAGGAACCTTATAACCGTAAGCTAGTCAGCACGCCACCCTGCGGGTGGCTTGTTGGAGTGGCCGCGCATATCGCTGCATACAAACGCCCCGCCGTCATGACGGCGGGGCGTTTGTCCTCGCACTTACTCTCCAGACCGACGCTGGCAAGCGACCGAAGGGAGCGTGCTGAAATGCTGACAAGCGTAGGCGCCGGCCGGAGGGCGCTGCTCAGCCTCGGATGAGGCTGAGCAACTCGTCTCTCTGGCGCTCCATCGTCTCTTTTTCGCCTGCTTCCACGTTGAGGCGGAGGAGGGGTTCCGTGTTGGAAGGTCGGAGGTTGAACCACCGATCGCCGAGGTCGACGGTGAGACCGTCGAGGTGGTCTATCTTCGCGCCTTCGGCTTCGGAGTAGTGGTCCTCCACCTTCTCGAGGGTCGCTTCCTGGTCGTCTACTTCGGAGTTGATCTCGCCCGAGCGAACGTAGGGGTCTATGGGGGCGAGAAGCTCGGAGACTGGGGCTTCCTGCCTGCCGACGAGCTCTGCGACCGTAAGCATGGCTATGATGCCCGAGTCGGCGAAGTAGTTGTCCCTGAAGTAGAAGTGCGCCGAGTGCTCCCCTCCGAAGGCGGCGTCGTTCTTGCGCATCTGCGGCTTGATGATGGAGTGGCCGGCCTTGGTCCTTATGGCCTTCCCGCCCTCGCGCTCGACGAGCTCGGGGAATGCCTTGGAGCACACGGCACTGTAGAGGATCGTCGCGCCCGGTTCCTTCTCGAGCACGTTTTTCGCGATGAGGGTGGCCGCGAGATCGCCCGAAATGGTCGCACCCTTCTCGTCGATAATAAAGCAACGGTCCGCGTCGCCATCGAAGGCGACCCCGAAGTCCGCCCCCTCAGCGACCACGCGCCGCTGCAGCTCCTCGACGTTTTCGGGTTCTAGCGGGTTCGGTGGATGGTTCGGGAAGGAGCCGTCGAGCTCGAAGTACATGGGCACGTACTCGAACGGGAGGCGCTCGAAGATGGGCGGGACCATCTTGCCTGCCATCCCGTTGCCGGCGTCGATCACGATCTTGAGTGGCCGAAGTCCTTCCGTCTCGATAAAGCTCAGGCAGTGTTTGGCGTAGTCATCCGCGATGTCGGTCTCTTCGACCGAACCGGGATAATCCGCGGCGGCCGGAAGGTTCCCCTCGACGATGAGGTCCCGGATCTCGCCCAGACCGGCGTCGCCCGAGAGGGCTATGGCGTCCTCCCTGCAGAGCTTGAAGCCGTTGTAGTCCTTGGGGTTGTGCGAGGCGGTCACCATCGCCCCGCCGGGTTCCCCAAGGTGCCCGACGGCGAAGTAGAGCGCGTCGGTCGAGACGGGCCCGAGGTCGAGCACGTCCGCGCCCGCCTGCGTGACGCCCTCTATGAAAGCCTCCTCAAGCGCCTCGCCCGACAGGCGCATATCGCGGGCCACGACGACCCTCGAACCTTCGAGATCTAGGTGTTTCACGAAGGCGCGCCCGATGTCACGGGCCACATCTTCGTCCAAATTCTCCGGATACATGCCACGTATGTCGTAGGCCTTGAATATGGACTCGTCGAGCATCTCCTACCTCCGGACTCTGCGAACTGCGGTTTTCGGCATCCGGTACAATAGCGGGTTATCAACGCTCGTGCTGATCGCACGAAAGGACATGTTCCAAGCTGCGGGGTGAGCGATGCCGGTAGATCGAACGATTGTGGGCCACTTTGCCTCCGACGTGATGGGGCAACTGGAAGAACGATTCGGGGACGACGAAGACGCCAACGTGAGGGCCGTGTTCTTTATCGCCGCGGTCGATTACGCCATGGACGGACAACCTCATACCGAGGTCCGCTGGGGCGTCAGCGAAGGCCTTCCTCGACACGAAGCCATCGGATTGCTGGAGTACGTCAAACCCTACCTGCGCGAGTAGACCCGCAGCACATCGCAAGCATTCCAGCCGGTTAGCCAGCAGAGTAGGCTGACACATTGACGTGCTGAAATGCTTGCGACTATATCATTATGTCGAACATGTGGCAAATAAATCCATTATATGAGTGATTCGAAAAATGCCGTGAGGTGCGATGATCAACCCGTGCGCGATGGGCGAAGAAAGCATGGGGAGGCGAGTCTGGAAGGAACGGGAAATTCTCTAGGTCAGCGCTAGCACATCTTGTCCGGGCAGTGTGGCTCGAGGAGCGGAAAACCGGGCCACCGGAGGAAGGATCAGGGGATGAGGAAGAGCGTAAT
>DATDKB010000088.1:0-2605 GCA_036520255.1 Rubrobacter sp.
GCAGGTGTGCGTCACCCCCTGAACCCGTCTCTTCGGTTGCCCTCTCGGCGAGGTCCTCTCCTGCGTTCGCCGGGTCGTAGGGCATGACACCTTCGAGAGGCATGCCTTCTTGCATCTCGTTGGCTTCCGCTTCGCCCGTCACGCCGCCCACCGTCTCTGAGGACTCGATCGACGCCATCGACGGCGAGGACTCCATCGATGGCATAGACTCCATCGAGGCCATGGAGTCTTCCCTGATACTGGGCAGGGGTCGCGGGTCCACGTCGCCCTTCTCGATCCTCCTTATTACCTCGTTGGCCCTGCGATCGGCCGCCTTCTGCCGGGCCAGGATGTTTCCGCGCACATGCTTATCGGCGGCGCGCATCCGCTCGTCGATCCTGTGCTCAGATTCCTTCTGGCGCCGTTCCTGGTCGCGTATGCTCATGAACAGCTCCTGTCATAGGGGCTACGGATGATCGTAGCCTTCGGCGGCCCGGGTAATATGCTTACAGAAGCATCCTGAAACCTAGCTCTCCAGCAGCCTCGTTTCGAGCGCGTTGAGGTTGTCGTCGAAGATCTGCTCGAAGGTGTTTCCCAACTCGTCTTTCGCCAGGCTCACCAGCCGTCCCTGCTCGTCCACGTACTCCGTCTCCACGGAGAGGTCGGCGACGCTGCCGACCACGTCTTCGTCAAGGATGTCTCCGCTCTCACCGTAAGTAGTCTCGATGATAATGCCGGTCTGGTCCACGCTGCGCACGGTCCTGTGGCCATCGTCGTCGGTACCGCCCGCAGCCCGGGCCGCGTGGCGCTCGCCGAGCCTCTTGACCAGCTCGCTTTCGCGACCCCTGCTCCGAACGTCCTCGACGGCAATGCGGAGAGCCACCTCGGCGATCTCGGACTTCGATGAGTGCGTCTCCTCCTCCAGTTCGAGCCGGACCCGGTCCAGCTCCATGCTGACCTGTTTAGACAGGTTGAAGGCCACGCCCACGAGCTCGGGGTTATCCTCCCACGAGACCGTGGCGTCGCCGGGGGGCGGGCCAGCCTCTTTATCTGTGTTGCCTGACTCCGAAAAGGCGTGTTCTTCGTCGGGGACCCCGGAGCCCACGCTGAGGATCGTCCCCATCAGATCTTCAGGCACCCTTCTCTTATGGTCCATACCTGATCTCACGCCCCTTTCGCGAGCCGCTTCGCCAGGTGGGCGTAATCGGCGGCCCCGTTGCTCCTCTTCGCGTACTCGAAGATGTGTTGGCCAAAACCTGGCGCTTCGGAGAGCTTCACGTTGTAACGCACGGCTGGCCATACGGCCCCAGGAAAATACCGCTCCAACTGCTCCAGGATCTCTGCGCTCTTGCTCACCCGACCGTCGTAGAAGGTGGGGATTATGCTCTTTTGCAGGATCAGGTCCTTCCTATAGCGCTGCACCTGTTCGACGCGGCTTACGAGGTCTCCGACTCCCTGCAGCGCCAGCGCTTCCATCGAGACCGGGATCAGGAGCTCATCGACGTAGAAGAGGCAATTGACGTTCAGTACGTCCCATGAAGGCGCTGTGTCCAGCAGAACGAAGTCGTATCCTCTGAGGTCTTCGAGGGCTTCGCTCAGCGCCAACTCGGAGCGCATGTCCCGGCGGGAGATAAGACGCTTCGCCCCTGAGAGTGAGCCGCCGCCGGCGATCACGAACAGGTTCTCGCGCGCTTCGACCTGCACGTCCCCAAGCCCCGCCTCGCCCTGCAAGAGTTCGCCCAACCCCTCACCCGCGTGGACGCCGAGGCTCTTGGAGACCTGCCCCTGGGTGTCACAATCCACCAGGAGCGTCCTGTACCCCAGAAGGGCCAGCCCAGCGCCCAGGTTGACGCAGGAGGTGGTCTTCGCCACCCCGCCCTTCGCGTTGGTCAAGGCTATCTTTCTCAACCATACCCCTCAGACACGCCCGGTCCCGTCTCGATGATTAGCTCTCCGGGCTTCGGACTTCCAACTACCGGCCTGGTCCGCCACGTTCGGGGAGGGTTTTGATCTCCCCGAGCCTTCGTTCGAACTCCGCGGCCGACCCCGAGTTCGCGAAAGCCCAGGCGAGGTCCTTGATGTTCTGCTCGTTGGTCCGCACGAACACGAGGGCTTCCCTGAGCGTCATGTCCTCGAACGCCGCCACAGCCATCCCCGTTACGTCCATGGGCTCGGCCACCCCGGCCTTCTGGCACATGGCATACATCCGAGAAGCCTTGACGAGCTGTTCTTTGACTTCGCGCATCCTGACCTTATTGCCGTTCGCGTCACCAGCCATTCTGTCCTCTCCGGAGACCTCGATTTCGGTGGCCTGCTAGCGTCTGGCCCGGCTTCCAGTATTCACGCACGCTAGCTTTCAGGCTTCTCAACGGCGCGCCACCGTGAACGTCCATCTCTTTCTGGCCCTTCTCGATCCGTAATTGCTCTCGATGAAGGCTTCTATCTCGACCGCGTGAGTGCCGGAGGAAAGCCCCCCGGTGGGGCACGTCAGGCGGCCGCTAGACTCCCCATAGTCGAACCTCATCGGCTGCCCGTCGAGGTACAAGTCTATGTCGTGCCTGGACAGGAGGCTGCCGTACCTGTCCTCTACGATGGCCCGGATGGTGGGGTTAGGGCTATTGACGAC
>DATDKB010000089.1:0-23565 GCA_036520255.1 Rubrobacter sp.
GGGGAGCTGCGGAAGGAGTTCGGTAAAGCCCTGGGCAAGTTCGCTGCTCCGGTGGGACGCCGGCGAGTTTGACGGCGGTTTCGGTGCGAAGGTTGACCATAGGGCTGATACAACTCTACCGCTGGTACCTATCCCCTATGCTGCCACCGACCTGCAGGTACACGCCGAGTTGCTCGCTCTACACGGTGCAGGCCATTGAAAAATACGGCGTCTTGAGGGGCGTATTCATGGGCATCTTCAGGGTGCTCCGGTGTCACCCTTTGGCCAGGGGAGGGTTCGACCCTGTAAGATGAGTAGGATCCAATGATCAACGCGATCGCAGACTTTTTCCAGAACGTTTTCGCCCCCATCGTAAACATTATGGGTGGCGTGCTCTTGTACTTCCATCAGAACCTCGGGGTGGCCTGGTGGCTTGCGATCGTAATGCTGACGGTGATCGTACGCAGCCTCCTGTTCCCCCTGACGGTGAAGCAGGTCAAGAGCATGCGCGCGATGCAGGATCTGAAACCACGGATGGACAGGGTCCGCGCCCAGTTCAAGGACAACCCCGAGCGCCAGCGGGAGGAGATGGCGAAGCTCTACCAGGATCAGGGGGTGAACCCCCTGGGTGGATGCCTGCCGATCCTGGTCCAGATGCCAGTGTTTATAGGTATATTTTACGTGATCAGGAAGTTCGGCGGTACGCCGGGTCGGACGCCGCCTGAATACGAGAGCTTCACCAGCGGCGGAATCCTCTGGTTTCAGGACCTGGCTCACGCCGATCCCTACTACATCCTGCCGATCGTGTCCGCGCTCACCATGCTTGCGGCGACGGAGATCACCTCGAAAAACGTGGATCCCCAGCAACGCTGGCTGATGCGGCTGCTCCCCGTCGGCTTTACCGTGTTTCTGATCAATTTCCCCGCCGGTCTGTTTATGTACTGGATCACCTCTAATGTGATGACCCTCGGTCAAAACTACGTGATCTACAATTACGGGCCTGGCAAGAAGACCCCAGGCACCGACAAGATCGGGGGTAAAACGAAAGATTTGAAAGCAGAAAATTCCAACGGCGGTCAGGCCTCCGAGTACAAGGAAGAGGATGCCGCCAAACAGGCTGCCAAGATCGCTAAGCGGAAGCGTAGAAAGAAGAAGAAATGACAGACACCAGGGAGTTCTATGCAGCATCGGTTTCGGAGGCTGTGGGCAAGGCCGTGCGTGAGCTAGGGCTGGCCGCCGATGAAATCTCTTACAACGTACTGGACGAGGGGAATTCGGGCTTCCTCGGTATCGGGGCCCGGGACGCCCGAATTCTGGTCGAGACCACGGTAGCCGCGCCTGAAGTCCCGGTGGAAGAAGGCGAACTTCTGGCCGTCGCGCCAGACGATGAAGTCGTCGCGGGTGAGCAGCTTACTGAGCCTGCAGAATTCGCCGCAAGCCCGGAGCCCTCTACCCGGGCCGAGGTCGACGGCGAGTCGACAGAATCCGAGCAGGCAGTAGCACCGCAGGAGTTGCTCGACGATGTTAGGGATCTCGTCACTTCCGTGCTGGACGCCATGAACTTGGATGCACGCGTTGAGGTCTACGACGCCGGACGCTTTATAGCTGTCGATGTTTCCCCCGAAGATACTGCGCTGTTTATCGGGCAGAAGGGAGAGACGATAGATGCTCTCCAGTACCTGGTGAACGTCGCCGCGTTCAAAGAACGTAGCTATTACAAGAGGATCGTGCTCGACGCCGAGGGATACCGCCAACGCCGCGTGGAGGCGATACAGGGCATGGCCCACCGTACCGCGCGCAAAGCCGTGCGCGAGGGCCGAACCGTGGAGATGCCCCCCATGAACTCCTCGGAACGGCGTGTCGTGCACCTCTTTCTCTCGGATTATCCGAACGTGACCACCGAGAGCGATGGTACGGGCAATGACCGCAGGGTCATGGTTTCTCCCTGTTAGGCGACGCAGTTCGTTTCACGTGAAACACTTTCGTGTGACCGAAGTTTGCCAACACAAGTTTTTGTCGCAAGCGACCTTTGATGGATCTACGGCACATTCTGTTTCACGTGAAACGCCGTGATGACGGCTCTCGAATTGTTAGAGGCGCAGGCGAATGCGTGGGGAGTCCACCTGGGAGATGAGCAACTCCACCGATTGTTGCGATACGCTCGGCTCCTAGCCTCCTATGACAGGGCGAACGTGATCGGGACAAGAGATCTGGACCGGATAGTGTTGGACCACGTTCTCGACTCCTTGAGTTGCTTCTTGCACGAGCCGCTGCTAAAGGCCGGGCGCGTCGCCGACGTGGGAAGCGGCGGGGGGCTCCCGGGCATCCCAATAAGCATTGTGAGGCGGGATCTTCCCACCACCCTCATCGAATCGACCGGCAAGAAGGCCCGCTTCTTGCAATGCGCTACCGAACATCTCGCGCTACAAAACGTCGATGTTGCGAACGCAAGGGTGGAAAATCTCGGACGGGCAAGTCAACATCGTGGCGCCTATGACGTCGCGACGACCAGGGCTGTAGCCCGGCTCTCGGCAGTCGCGGAGTATTGTGTGCCACTACTCGAAGTCGGTGGCCAGGCCATCGCCATGAAGGGCCGGTTGGAACGAGACGAATTCGAGGAGGGTAGCAGAGCGATAGAAATCCTGGGAGCGAAAATCGCGGGAGTGGAAGCGGTCGCTATGCTGCCGGAGGCAGGGGACAAACAGCGGAACCTGATCATAATCGAGAAGGCAAGGGCGACCCCGGGGCGCTATCCCCGAAAATTGGGGACTGTGGTCAAGAGGCCGCTAGGCGTTGGTTGAGCAATGCTCGCGAACTACGTGCTAAGATGCCCGCGGTGAAGACCGTGGTAGCCATAGTCAACCAAAAAGGCGGCGTGGGCAAGAGCACGACCGCCATCAACCTGGCCGCTTATCTCGCGGGCAAAGGCCAGAAAATCCTCGTCGTGGACATGGATCCGCAGGGGAATGCGACAAGCGGTCTCGGCGTGTCGCCCGGGCCTGAAGGGTGCATGTACGACGTTTTGCTCGAGGGCAAACCCTTGCAGGACGTGGCCGTAGAGACGGAGGTGGCGGGGCTCGATGTCGCGCCGGCCACAATCAACCTTGTCGGGGCCGAGGTC
Source organism: Rubrobacter sp. (assembly GCA_036520255.1). Taxonomy (GTDB): domain Bacteria; phylum Actinomycetota; class Rubrobacteria; order Rubrobacterales; family Rubrobacteraceae; genus Rubrobacter_D. The sequence goes on from DATDKB010000089.1 coordinate 3,101, forward strand.
GAGTTGGTTTCCAGCCTCGCCCGAGAGTACAAGCTGCAGCGGGCGCTAAAGAAATTGCCGCCAGAATCCTATGACAGGGTCTTGCTCGATTGTCCACCGTCGCTTGATCTCCTGACACTCAACGCGCTAACCGCTGCTGATGAGGTCCTAATCCCGATACAGTGTGAGTACTACGCGCTCGAAGGTCTCACGCAGCTAATGCAGACCCTCAGGATGATCAGAGAGGAGCTAAACCCTGGCCTCAAGGTGGGCGGGGTGCTTCTGACGATGTTCGATCCACGCACGAACCTGGCCCACCAGGTGGCCGAAGAGGTGCGTTCCTTCTTCGGGGAGCGCGTCTTCCACACAATAGTGCCGAGGAACGTAAGGCTGAGTGAAGCCCCCAGCTTCGGGATGCCCATAGCACTCTACGCGCCTAAGAGCACCGGCGCGGTGGCGTACTCGGCCGTAGCCGACGAGGTCTTGAGCCGTGGGTAAGCGGGGTCTGGGCCGGGGACTCTCCGCCCTCATAGCGACCGGAGAGGGCGTTGGGGGACTAAAGTTCGAAGAGTTGCCGGTGTCGGCCATACATCCAAACTCGCGCCAGCCCAGGAACAGCTTTCCTGAGGCGGGGATCAGGGAGCTCGCAGCCTCCATACGGGAGGTCGGTATCCTACAGCCGCTCGTGGTGCGCTCGACGACCGCCGGTTTCGAGCTCATAGCCGGGGAGAGAAGGCTCAGGGCGGCAAAGGAGGCCGACCTGGAAAGGGTGCCAGTCCTCATAAGGCAGGCCGGCGAGAACGAGTCCATAGAGCTTGCGCTCGTGGAGAACCTGCAGAGAGAGAACCTGAGCCCCCTTGAGACAGCGGCGGCCTACCAGGCCCTTATGGACGGGTTTGGGCTAACCAAAGATCAGCTCGCGCGTAGGCTCGGCAAGAGCAGGGCCGCGGTCACGAACACCCTGCGGCTCGTACACCTTCCAGAGAGTATTCAAGCGCTCCTGGGCAACGAAAAGATCTCCGAGGGTCACGCCCGCGCGCTTCTCAGCTTGGAGAACGAAGCGCAGATGACCGAGTTGGCACGCAAGGTAGGGGAGGAGAAACTCTCGGTCAGAAAGACAGAAGAACTCGTCCGCGAGCTCCTCGCCAACCCTAGCGCTTCTTCCCAATCCGAGCCCGGACGCCGCACCACCACTCCGGCCCAATTCCATGAAGCCTCACGCCTCATCCGCGAAGCCATCGAATTGCCGGTAAGGGTCAAGGGCCTGAGAAGCGGCGGAAAAATCGAGATACGGTTCCGCGAACCACAGGAACTAGAGGCCCTTGTCTCCCTCCTAACCGCCAACGACGAAGCCTAATAAAAGACACAAATAACACACATAAACTTATGTGCATGTAAGACAGCCGACGTGGCTTTGTAGATCACGTGGGGTGGTAAGCTACGCTGGTACAGGCTCATCTGTCTGCGCTTTGACGACGTATCAGGTACATGGGTAGAGGAGACGTTTTGCCGGGAGGACTGACAAGAGTTTGGGTGATCTTCGGCGTGTTGGCCCTGACGTTCACGTTTGCGGGGGTGGCGGGAGCGCAGGGTCAGGCGTGATCGCAGCACGGCACTGAGGAGGATACTCAGTCTGGGCAGGCGTCCACGCTCGAGGCGAGGATAAAGGACCAGAACGCTGCGTTGCGGGGGACTATCGAGAAGATCACCGCCGTCGGTGACGGGTTGGAGGGGGCGCAGGCGCGTGCGGACGATGCCAGGGCGCGGCTCGGGAACCTCTGGCGACAGACGAGGCAGTTGGATGAACAGATAGCCGAGCAGGACAGGTACTTCCGCGAGTCGCGGGAAGAGTACAGGGACAGGGCGCTGGCTGCCTACAAGGGCGAGAGCGTCGAAGGTTTGTTGGCAGTCCTGGGTGGATGGTTCGGTTCGGGCGACATCGTCGCTAGAGCAGGAGATCCCACGATGGCCACCGTCCTGCTCGAAAACCGGCAGAGTCTCCTCGAGTACGAGGAGGCTGGGCAGGATCTCAGGAACACGCGGCGCCAGATCTCGCAGAAGCGAAGCGACTACAGGGTAGCCCTAGAGGAACAGCAGCATGCCGGCGCGCGGCTCCGCCAACGCAGGGAGGCGCTAGATAAGGCGATAGACCAGCTAGGCACCGGCAAAGAGAGGGCCGAAGACCGCCTGCACGATCTCGAAGTGGCCGAGAATATCCGAGTCTTCAGGAGCAGGGCCGCGACTGGTGGGGGAGAGACGACGGGTAAATCCGAGCTGCAGCTCGCACGCGACCGCGCTGTGGCCGAGGCCGTAGAACCCATCCCCGAGGCAAAGTACGTGAACCTCTACAGGGAGGCGGCCAGAACGTACAGGTTCGGGCCAGACTGGTACATACTCGCTGCGGTCGGGAAGGTAGAGTCGGACCACGGCAGGAACATGGGACCCTCCGGCGCCGGCGCGATGGGCCCAATGCAGTTCCTGCCCTCGACTTGGGAGACCTCGGGCGTGGACGGCAACGGCGACGGAACCGCCAACATCATGGACCCTAAAGACGCCGTGCCAGCCGCCGCGGGTTACCTCAAAGACGGCGGGGCGCCACAGGACTGGTACAGAGACCTGTACTCCTACAACCACGCCGACTGGTACGTAAAGAAAGTCCTCGCCGTGGCCGAAGCATACAGAAGCCCTGCGCACGACGAGAACGTCGGTCCGTACTTCTAGAGAACTTCAGGACGCCTGCTCCGCAGGCTTTCAGCACGCTCGGCCCTTCGGGCTTCGCTCCTCAGGGTCACGCTGAAGGCGAACGGCTTATCTTGTTTCTCGAATACAAGAGGAACAGCCCCTCGTCGTCGCTCCCTTCCTTTTCAAAGGTCATGCCAATTTTCTCGGCCACCTTTATAGACGCCAGGTTGCCGCCATCAATCAAGCAACTCAAGCGCGACAAACGAAGTTGTTCAAAGCCGTAATCAAGGATAGCCTGGGCTGCCTCGGTCCCCAAATCTTGTCCCCAATACCTTTTTGCCAGCAGGTAGGCGTCTTCAACTTCGGGGTGCTCGTCAATCCTCCAAGGCAGCAACCTACACCGTCCGACAAAGCGATCGGTTTCCTTATGGATGGTCGCCCAGAGACCGAGGTCCGGATGGTCGGGATGCCCATTCAGAAACCACTCCAGTGCTGCTCTCGTATCTTCGCGGGTCAAACTACCTTCAGGGAAGTAGCGGCGCACTTCGGGGTCGCTGTACAGCGTGTGCAGGCTATCGAGGTTGCCCAGCTCTAGATGTCTGAGAACGAGTCGCTTGGTCTCCAGGATCTTCATTAGTTTGCTCTTCGAGCGTCTCTCCAGCGTAGGCGGTTTGCCCCGTATTCTACCGAGGGCGGTCGCCCCCCTTCGAATCAAGGTCCACGCGCAATCACCATTGGGCGAGGGTCTGGTGCCAGCAAAAAGTTTCGGCACCTTCCGCGTTCCCCGCAACTACCGGTCAAGCACTCCAGCATGTCGTTTAGCTCCAAGTCGGACACTTGAATCGTCTTGGGGCCTGAGGGTGAGCCAACCGGTTGGATCGAGCGGTTTTCGTGCACTTTGTACAAAGACCGGGCGGAGGCCATTCACTAGCATAGGCTGGCTGTGTCTTTAATCTCGAGAGGGTGGAAGCGTGCATCGCAGGTTGTATTCGTGGGTTCTGGCGGCTTTGATCTCAGGGCTCGTGCTGGCGGTGCTCACGGGCTGCGGAGGAGGTTCGGAAAGTAGCGGGTCCGGCGGTGGAGGTGAGAAGCAAGGAGGGACGCTGACCATCCTCGCGGCTTCTTCGCTCACGGATGCTTTCGGGGAGCTTGGAGAAACCTTAGAGAAGCAGAACCAGGGCGTGGAGGTGAAGGAGAGCTTTGGGGCGAGTTCGGATCTGCTGGCCCAGATCCAACAAGGCGCTCCCGCCGACGTCTTCGCCTCAGCCGCCCAGGAGGAGATGGACACTGCCGTGAAGGACGGCCTCGTCGCGGGGCAACCCGAAGTCTTCGTCAAGAACCGCGAAGTCATTATGGTCCCCAAAGACAACCCGGCGAACATCGAGAGTCTTCGTGACCTCGCCAAACCGAACATAAAGCTAGTGATCGCGCAGAAAGACGTGCCTGCCGCCGACTATGCCGTCGAGATCCTCGGTAAGGCGAAAGCCGAGTATGGGGACGACTTCGAGCGAGACGTTCTCTCCAACGTGGTCTCCAGGGAGGCCGATGTGCGGGCCTCCGTCAACCGGGTGGTCTTCGGAGACGCCGACGCCACCTTCGGCTACGCGAGCGACTACACCCCCGACATAAGGGACAGGGCGAAAGTAATTCCTATCCCACCCGACCTGAACATCATCGCGACTTATCCGATAGCCACTCTCGAGGATGCAAAAGACCCTGAGCTCGCGAAGAAGTTGGTGGACCTCGTCACGGGTAAGCAAGGGCAGCGCGTGCTGAAAAAGTGGAACCTCGAACCCGCAGCATGAGGGACCGCGGCAAAAAGGGCTTCTCCCGGAGGACCTTTCTCTGGGGAGACACGCTCGCTTCCGGGCTGGGCGTAATGGCCCTCGCTCTCGTGGCGGGCTTTATAAGCCTGCCCATTGTGAGCCTCATCCTCTGGACGATAAGCGAGGACTCCTGGCGTGCCATGGCCTCACCCCTGGCGCGGGATGCCCTGCTACTGAGCATGAGGACGACCGCGATCTCGATGTTCATCATCGTCCTGGTTGGAACGCCCGCAGCCTACGTGCTGGCCCGCGCGGACTTCCGCGGAAAGCGGTTCCTGGATGCCTTGATCGACATACCGGCCGTGCTGCCGCCGTCGGCGGCCGGCATCGCGCTGCTGCTCACTTTCGGACGGTTCGGGCTGGTAGGAAAATACTTCGACGCCTTCGGGGTGACGATCAGCTTCACTACCGCGGCGGTCGTGATCGCCGAGATCTTCGTGGCCGCCCACTTCTACGTGCGTCAGGCCTCGGTTGGTTTCTCCAGCGTGAGACGCGACGTGGAGGAGGCCGCGATGGTGGACGGGGCGGGACGGTTCACCGTCTTCACCAAGGTCACCGTGCCGCTGGCATTCCCGGCCCTCGTCGCCGGGGCACTCACAGCGTGGGCGCGGGCGCTGGGCGAGTTTGGGGCCACCATTATCTTCGCCGGCAGCTTCAGGGGTATCACCCAGACCATCCCGCTGGCCATCTTCGCCGAGTTCCAAAGCGACATAGACGCGGCCGTCGCGCTCTCCGTGCTCGTACTCGGCTTCGCATTCGCCGTGATCCTGGCGGTCAGGTATTTGACCGCCAGGAGCGCCACGCACGAAGCGTAACGGGTCAGGCTAGGTCGCCGTCTTCGGTCAGGATCATGACGTCCGTCGCCTTGACGAGCGCGGTCGCCTGCTTGCCAGCTTCGAGGCCCAGCTCGTCGGCGCTCTCGCGGGTGATGAGCGCGACCAGGTGGTTATCGCCGACCTGGAGCGTTACCTTGGCCGCGGCCTCTCCTTTTACAACCTCTGTGATGGTGCCTGGCAGTCGGTTACGGGTGCTGAGTTGCATCTCGTTCTCCTCTCTCGTTAACCAGCAGTCCAAGCCGTAGCGCAAGTGCTACCTTGTCGTCCTTCAAGTCTAAACCGGTCAGCTTCTGGATGCGCTCCAGGCGGTAGAGCATGCTGTTGCGATGCAGGAACAGACGGTCCGCGGCCTCGCTCGCGTTCGTACCGGCCGCGAAGTACGTCCTCAAGGTCCTCACCAGGTCGCTGCCGCGCGCCCTGTCATGCTCCTGTAGGGGTGAGATCAGGGCCCGAAAAGGCTCAAGCACAGGATCGTCAGCGAGCTCCCGCAGGAGCGCCTCCACGTCCATTAGCGCCTCTCGTGAAAACCGGAAGACACGGTGGCCGAATCTAACAGATCCCGTCCCCGCGTGCTAAAAAGAGCCCATGAACGCCTTCCGCTCAGACATGTTCCGTAAGCTCCTTGAGAGGGACCCGGAAAACCCCATGATCCTCTACTCGTCTGGCAACGAGCTGTTCAAGGAGGGCCGTTACGAGGAGGCCCGCGATCTCCTGCAGCGGGCGATCGAGAACAAGCCCGACTACTCGGTCGCCTACAGGATGCTGGGCCGCGCCCACTACGAGCTCCACGAGAACACTGAAGCTAGAAACGTCTTCCTGAAGGGCAAAGTGGTGGCCCGGGAAAACGGCGACCTCCAGACCGTAAAGGAGATAGACGTCTTCTTGCGTCGGCTAGAGAAGCGCGAGGTGGGGGAGGGGTAGCCCCCGATTCTGCTAACATCCCCAGCGTGTCGGAAGCCACGATAGGCATCCTCGTAGACTACGAGAGCCCGCTCGCTAGCAGGGTGGCCGGCGAGGTCTGGTCGGGGCTCTCCAGGTCCGCGCTGAAAGCGGGGTTCACGAAGACCACGGCGCTCTGGCAGGGCTTGCGCGAGACCCGGAGTACCGGGGGATATTCGCTGGTCCACATCTTCGCCATCGGCCAGGACCGACCCGATGCGATCGACGCCATACGCGCCATCGGCGACACGTCAGCACCGCACCTGTACGGTGTGATCGTCGCCGTCCCGGACAAACCGAGTCCCCTCGCGGGTTCCCTCCTCTACCAGGGCGTCGGGCGCCTGGCCGCGTCAGGTGTGAAGGCAGGAATGGTCGAGCCGGCCCTCCTGCACGCGGTTCCAACGGAGTGCGAACCCTACGCTCGCCATCTCTTCCAGCGTCTTTCGAAGTACCTTTGACAACACAGCTCCTGACCGCCTTCCTGGCAACAGCGGCCTTCGCCACCCTCGCCTACGCGCTCGGAATGGTCAGCCGCGGCGGAGCCCTCGGTGGGCTTCTCGTCGGCACGACCATCTACGCCTCCCTGGGACCAGGGGGCTTCGCGGTCCTCGCCCTCTTCGTGGTCGGTGGTTCCGTCCTGACCCGGCTCGGCTACCGTAGCAAGCGGCGTGCAGGTACAGCCCAGGAACGCGGAGGACGCCGCGGCGCCCGCAACGCCCTGGCCAACTGCGCCATCGCCGCCATCTGCGCCGTCCTCGCCGCAGCGACCGGCTCGGACCTCTTCACCACCGCCTTCGTCGCCTCCCTCGGCGCGGCCTTCGCCGACACGTCCGAGTCGGAGATCGGACAGCTCTTCAGCCGCACGCCGCGACTAATCACAACATTGAGGAAGACCCCACCAGGTACCGACGGAGCCATCTCCTTCCCGGGTACCCTCGCCGGCATCATCGCCGCCTGCCTCACCGCCGCCCTCGCCCTCGCCCTCGGTCTGCTCGAGTCACCAGAGACCGCCCTACTCGTCGCCACAGCAGCGTACCTGGGAACCATCGCGGACAGCCTGATCGGCGCGCTATACCCCCGAGCCGGTAACGAGGCGACCAACGTCATCTGCACCCTCGCCGCCGCCGCGCTCGCCCCGATCCTGGCCTAAAGTAGCACGGATTCCGAATGACCCTTGACAAAACCCTCACCCCGTAGAACAATAAAACGGTACTGTTTAGTTTACTTTGGAGGTTGGGGTTGAGTCTGGCTTCGACGGAGAAGGGATCGCGGGCGTGGGCGAAGCGGGAGCAGATCTTGGCTGGCGCGCGGCGGGCGTTTTTGCGGGATGGCTTCGCGGCGACGAGCACGGACGCCATCGCCGCTGAGGCGACGATCTCCAAGCGGACACTCTACTCCTACTACGCTGGCAAGGAGGAGCTTTTCGCCGATGTCTTGCGGCGGCTCACCATCGAGAACCCGCAGACGCAGGTGCTGGCTTCCGTCGGGGAGATGGAGCCAAATGACCTCGGGGAGTTGAGGGAGGCGCTCGTCGGGTTGGCGACGAGAGTCGTTTCGATCATGATGGACCCGGATTATCTAGCGCTATTGCGCACGATAATTGCTGATTCGCACCGCTTTCCACAGTTGGGTGGGATCTACCGTTCCACGGTACCCGAGCGCGGGTTCAGGGTCTTCCTGGCGCTCATGGAGCGCATGCGCGAGCGGGGCATAGTCGATGTTCCGGATGCCGAGGCTGCCACGAGGCTGTTCTTCGGGCCGATCGTAACCTACGCCCTCCTCGACGGCCTGTTCAAGCCCGGCGAGAAACCGTATCCGCCGGCTCCGGAGAAAGTCGAGCACATCGTGGACATGTACATGAAGGCCATCGCCTGAGACGGACGAGAAAGGAGCCGAGATGGGTGCTACGGAAGTGCTTGTGGTCGGCGCGGGCCCTGCTGGGCTCACCATGTGGCGAACATCCTCAACCGGCAGGGCGTCGGTTACAGGATCATCGAGAATAAGGCCTGTCCGGTCGAAGAGAGCCGGGCGCTCGTGGTCCACGCCAAGACCCTTGAGTTGTTGGCCAGGCTCGATCTGGCCGACCGGGCCGTCGACGAGGACCAGAGGATGGGCGCGGTCGCGCTCTTCAGCGAGAGCAAGCCCGTCGGGAGGAGCTCCTTCCTCGACGACGGCGCGGACGACCGCACGCCCTACCCGTTTGCTCTGGTCCTCGAGCAAATCAAAACGGAGCGGGTTTTGATCGGCGGACTCGAAGAGGCCGGTGGCTGGGTCGAGTGGGAGACCGAGCTCGTTTCGTTGACGTCCACGCCGGACGGCGTACGGGCGAGTGTCCGGCGGCGGATAGTTCCGCGGAGTCTATCGAGACCGGGTAGGTCGTCGGCGCGGACGCGGCGAGCAGTCCTGTGAGGCACTCTTTTGGTCTGGGCTTCGAGGGCGATACTTACCAGCAGACGCTGTTTTTGGCGGACGTGGAGATGGAGTAGGCTACGGGTCCCGGCAGGTGAGCATAGACCTAACGCGTAGGGGGTTCTACGGGTTCTTCCCGATGCCGGGAGAGGGGCGATTTCGTCTGATCGGCAAAGTGCCCGAGGAGCTTGAGGGCAAAGAGCAGATCACGGCCGGCGACCCTAGACCGTCGCAGCGGTTTGGAGACCAGGATCACGGTCGTGCACTGGACCAGCGTCTACCGCACCCACCGCAGAATGACCGAGCGTTTCCGCGTGGGGCACATATTCCTAGTCGGTGACGCCGCCCACATCCACTCGCCCGCTGGCGGCCAGGTCATGAACACCGGCATCGGCGATGCCTACAACCTGGGCTGGAAGCTCGCGCTCGTCGCAAAGGGCTTTGCCCACGAATCGCTGCTCGATCCCTACGAAGCCGAGCCATCCCGTTCGCCCGCTCCATCCTAAACGGCACCGACAGGGGCTTCTCGTTGCAGGTGACGACGGATACGGTCGCACAGAGGTCCAAGATCTACTTCACGCCCCTGCTCTTCCGGATCGCATCGACGCTCCCGCCCCTCAGAAAGCGAGTTTTCTGGCTGATCTCCCAGCTCTGGACGAACTACCGCGAAAGCCCCGCCGTCGTACAGTCCGGGCCGGTGAAGGCGGGGCCACAGGCCGGCGACCGCGCCCTACGGATTCTTCGAGGCAGCCCCTGATGCCGGCGAGAGCATCTTCGAAGTGCTCCGCGGCCCGGAGCACCACCTGCTCATCTTCGAGGGACGAAACCAGAACCCTGCTCCCCTGGACCTCCGGAAGATAGAACAGGATCTGCGTTCCCTGCTCGATTCTTACGGGTTGCCTATCCGGATGCACACGGTCCAGAAGGAAAACAGAAATCTCCACGAGCGCTACGGGGGGGGCTCGCCGGTCTTGTATCTGGTCAGGCCCGACGGACACGTGGCCTACCGAGGTCCGGCCGAGGACCCGGACGGTATCGGGTCCTACCTCGACGATATGTCCGGCAGGAAGTGGGAACGTGTCGAGCAGGGCGTCAGCACGCAAGGCGCGGGGAGGAATCGGTGCGCGCGGCGAGCGCGCTCAGGGTGCTCGCCTACCCCCTGGCGTGGTGGCCGTCTTTGTCATGATTACTTCGTCCGCGACCATTTTGTCTAGCAGGAACGCAAAGGGGCCAGGAAGCCGCACGAAGGTGTCGAAGCGGTAGTTTAGGGTTCTCCCCAACAGGATCTCACCCGTTGGCCGGAAGGCAATCCGGGCGACGTTCTCCTTTTGTAGATAGCACCCTTGATGCTATATTAAGCGTATGCGCGTCAGGGATCACAAGGTTCAGAAGTCGGACTCCCGACTATAGAGCCCTGCCCGGATTTCCCCCGATTTAGAACCACCCCGAGCCCGTAACCGAAGGAGTCTGACGTGAGCGAGACGAGACAAAGGAAGACATACGATCCTACCTCTCTCGAACGCCGCTGGCAGGAGCGGTGGGCCGAGACCGGCCTGTACAAGACCGACGAGGACGAGAGCAAGCCGAAGCATTACGCGCTGACGATGCTCCCTTACCCGAGCGGGGACCTGCACGTCGGGCACTGGTACCCGATGACGCCTTCGGATACGCGGGCCCGCTTTATGCGGATGAACGGCTACCGGGTGTTTTTCCCCATAGGCTTCGACGCGTTCGGGCTGCCGGCCGAGAACGCGGCGATCCAGAGGGGTATCCAACCCCGCGAGTGGACCTACTCGAACATCGAGCGGATGCGCGTGCAGCTCAGGCAGATGGGCGCGATGTTCGATTTCGACTCCGAGGTGGTGACCTGCGCCCCCGAGTACTACCGCTGGAACCAATGGTTCTTCGTAAAGTTTTTCGAGAAGGGAATAGCTTACCGCGAGGAAGCCCCCGTCGACTGGTGTCCCAAAGACAACACTACGCTGGCGCGGGAGCAGGTAATAGGGCCAGACAGGCGCTGCGAGCGGTGCGGGACGCCCGTCATCAAGAAGAACCTAGCGCAGTGGCTCTTCAGGATCACGGACTACGCCGAGGAGCTTCTGGACTATTCGAACATAGACTGGCCCGAGCGGGTCGAGACGCTGCAGAGGAACTGGATCGGACGCTCCGAAGGCGCCGAGATCGAGTTCCAGATCGAAAACTACGGCCCCGTCGAGGTCTTCACCACCCGCCCCGACACGCTCTTCGGCGCCACGTTCTTCGTGATGAGCCCGGAACATCCAGCCGTGGAACAGATAACGACGCCCGAGCAGGCCGAAGACGTGCGCGCCTACGTCGAGAGGGCCGCCAGGATGAGCGAGATCGACCGCACCGACGCAACGAGGGAGAAAACCGGCGTCTTCACAGGGGCTTTCGCCAGCAACCCGGCTAACGGGGAGGAGATCCCCATCTTTATCGCCGACTACGTCCTGATGGGCTACGGCACGGGTGCGATCATGGCTGTCCCAGCCCACGACGAGCGGGACTTCGATTTCGCGAGGGAGTACGGCATCGAGATAAGGACCGTTATAGCGCCGCCGCATTGGGACGGCGAAGACCTCGAAGAGCCCTACGCCGGCGGGGGTACGATGGTCAACTCGGACGGGTTCGACGGTACCCCGAGCGCCGAGGGCAAGGAGCGGGTGACGGCATGGCTCGAGGAGCGCAGCGCCGGCCGGGCAGCCGTTACGTACAGGCTGCACGACTGGTTGATCAGCCGCCAGCGCTATTGGGGAACCCCCATACCCATGATCTTCTGCGATGAGTGTGGCATCGTAGCCGTCCCCGAAGAGGACCTGCCTGTCCTGCTCCCGGAGGAAGCCGAGTTCATGCCGACGGGCGAGTCGCCCCTGAAGCTCGACCCGGACTTCTACAACACGGAATGCCCAAGCTGCGACGGCCCAGCCACGCGCGAGACGGACACGATGGACACGTTTATGGACTCTTCGTGGTACTGGTACCGTTACCTCTCGCCGCACTACGACGAGGGACCCTTTGATCCCGTGCGCGGAGAGAAGTGGCTTCCGGTGGACCAGTACACCGGTGGCATCGAGCACGCCATACTGCACCTGCTCTATGCCCGCTTTTTTACCAAGGTGATGAGGGACCTCGGGCTGGTCGATTTCGACGAGCCGATGACGCGCCTGCGCAACCAGGGGACCATACTCGGGCCCGACGGGCAGAAGATGAGCAAGAGCCGCGGCAACGTGGTCAATCCACAGGAGTACGTGGACCGCTTCGGCTCCGACGCGCTCCGGGGCTTCCTGATGTTCATCGGCCCGTGGAACGAGGGCGGTCCCTGGGACGGCAAGGGCATGGAGGGCGTCTCGCGCTGGCTCAGGCGCGTCCTGACCCTCGCGGCGGACGAATCCTCCGGCGGCGAGGCCGACCCGTCCGAGCTGCCGCGCCGGACGAACCGCCTGATCAAGAAATTGACCGAGGACCTCGAAGCCTTCCGCTTCAACACGTCGATAGCGGCGCTAATGGAGCACACCAACTACCTGCTCGCGATCAAGGGCCGCGTCGAGGAGGACGCCTGGCACGGGGCCTTGCGGAGTTTCGTCACGGTTCTCGCCCCGTTCGCCCCTCACCACGCCGAGGAGATGTGGGCCGAGAGCGGTGGGGAGTACTCGGTCCACGAGCAGTCGTGGCCCGGCTACGAGGAGGCCCTGATCCGGGCCGAGGAGATAACGCTGATAGTCCAGGTGAACGGCAAGCTGCGAGACCGTATCGAGGCACCGGCGGATATCTCCGAGGAGGCGGCGAAGGTGCTTGCGCTGGAGAGCGCCAGGGTCCGTCCCCACCTCGAAGGCAAGGAGCTTCGCAAGAGCGTCTACGTGCCTGGCCGGCTCGTCAACCTCGTCGTGGGATAGCGAACTCGGCGCCGCTGGAACACTTCCCCGGAAGTGTACTCTTCGCCCTGCTGGCGAAGAGGGAACGAAAATGGTGTAACTTTCGTAACTCTAGAGGGACGGGCGAACATGCCAGGGGCAATAGCGAGAAAGAGGCGGTGATTTGAACCTGAAGATTACACGACGAAGGTTCTTGCAGGCCACGGTCGGCGGCGTGGTGCTGTCCGCGCTCGGCGGCACCCTGGGCTGCGACCCGCCCGCTAGCGCCCGGGCGACCACCACATCATCCCCGGTGGGGCAGGCGTGGGGCTTCCGCTCGCGCCCGGATCTCAGCCCGCCGGTCATCAACGTGACCATGCCACCGCGGGATGCCGCCCCCGGCCTGGTCTTCGTCGCCCCGAAAAACGGACCGGATGAGGCCGGACCGGGGCAGGACGGGTGCGTGATCCTGGACAACGAAGGACAACCCGTGTGGCTGCACCTGCTGAGGGATGAAACCCTGGACGTTATGAACTTCAAGCTGCAGGAGTACAAGGGCGAGACGGTGCTGACTTGGTGGGTGGGCTACCACACCGGCTTCGGCCGGGGAGAGTGCGTGATCTGCGACCATTCCTACCGGGAGATAACGCGGGTCAAAGCCGGCAACGGCTACGAGGCTGACCACCACGAGTTCTTGATCACCCCCGAGGACACCGCGTTGATCACCATCTACCATGGGGTGGACAGGGACCTGACCTCGGTGGGTGGGCCCGCTGATGCCACGGTGCTGGACGGTATAGTCCAGGAAATAGACCTAGAGACCGGGGAGGTGCTCTTCGAGTGGCACAGCCTGGATCACGTCGAACTCTCTGAGCACGAGACCGGCTACTACGATCACCTCCACCTCAACTCGATAGACGTATTCGACGAGGACCACCTGCTTCTTTCTTCCCGCGCGACCTCCACTCTCTTCAAGATCGACCGCAAGACGGGCGACATCGTCTGGCGCCTCGGCGGTGAGAGGAGCGACTTCGAGATGGAGCCAGGCGCGCAATTCTTCTACCAACACGACGCTCGAAGCCATCCCAGCGGAACCATCACCGTCTTCGACAACGGCAGCAAGAACACGGTGGAACAGTCCCGCGGCGCCGTGATCGGGATTGACGAAGACGCCATGAAGGCCAGCCTGGTACGCGAGTACACCCATCCCGACAAGCTGCTCTCACCCCTCCAGGGCAACGTGGAGGTGTTGCCGAACGGCAACGTCTTTGTCGGTTGGGGCAGCTCGCCGGTGCTCTCTGAGTTCAGCCACGAAGGTGAGTTGCTCTTCGACGCCGAGTTCCCGGCCGAGGGCGAGACCTACAGGGCCTTCCGCTTCCCGTGGAAGGGATACCCGAAATACGCCCCCGCGATTGCCGCCGAAGCGGGTCAGAGGGACGAGGTGAAGATCTACGCCAGCTGGAACGGCGCCACGGAGGTCGCCACCTGGCAGGTGCTGGCCGGGGGAGGCCCAAGGAACCTGAAAGAGCTTGCATCGGCCCCAAAGCAAGGCTTCGAGACCGTGATCACGGTCAAAACCAGCGAACCCTACGTCGGCGTGCAAGCCCTCGACTCCTCAGGCAAGGTGCTCAATTCCTCCAGGGCGATCAGACCGGAGAAGAGCTAGTCAAGAGCTAGCCGGCATGTCAGCGGGTCAGCACTTCCGCTATTATCGGGTTATGTGCAGTCTGACGCTGCCGTGCCGTGTACGAGTACATAAGAAATCCTGTGCTAGGTGGACGCTCGTTGATCTTCTGGTATATCGAACTCTTCGGCTAGGGGCTGGGGCAGGACCTTGCCGACGTATTCGCTCGTGCGGCCTTTTCCGTTCTGCTTCGGGCGGTAAAGGTACCAGTAAGGGCCGTGGAATTCTCCACTGGCACACTTCTTGCAGCCTTTCTTGCCGCACTTGACGCGTTCCAGCCTGAGGTAGCGTCTGTTGCGAGACTTCTCGCGGGCTGCGGACCGGCGTTGATCGAGTTTCTGGCGTCGTGCCTCCGCGCGCTCGTGCTCTATTTCGGAGATCGTGTTCGAAATCTCCCGAAACTCCACCGGGTCCAAACCCTCCAACCACTCCCGCGTTTTCCGCCCAGATTCCATCAAGCCTCTCCACCCAGCCGCCTTATGTACATTTTACAAGGATGATCGAAGAGGTGAAACATAAGAAATAGATGAAAGGCGCATTGCCGTCTGCTCGGGAACCATCGAGGTGGCACACATCGCCCTGAGGGACCCTGTGGGGCGGTCGCGACTCGCCAACACGCGAGAACCGCCCCTACGCTAGTCTTCCATCCGCTCGACCCATTGTGTCTGCCACCCCGGGGCCTCGAAGGGTTCGGAGTAGTAGCGGCTGTCACGCTACATCTTGCCGTCCTTCAGCTCGACTATCGATACGTAATGGACTGCTTGCCCGCCGTAGTCTGAGATGACCTCTGCCACCCAAAGCGCCTCCCGAACCACCCTACGCAACCGCATGGACGGGGGGCAGGGTAGGTCCCTTGAAACTCCCGCCTCTTCTCCCTGCCGCGTATGCGCTCACCTGATTGGGGCAATTCCATTACGAAGTCTTCGTGGCGCACCTCGTAGCCTGACTCGGCACCCAGGTCGGACATCAGTTCCGTAAGGAAGCGGTGCGCCTGTTGTTCGTCCATCACTTCCAAGTCGGGCGCCCGTTGCTCGTCTATCCGCGCCTCTCCTTCCGCGGTTGCGGGCAATCTGTACCCTCGCGGTCAGGGTACCGGCAGGCTAGTCTTCGAAGAACGAGCCGAGGCCGCCGCCTCCGTCACCGGCGTGGGAGTGTTCGGGGACAGTGGGTCCTTCCGAGGGCTGTATCAGGACCCAGCCGTCCCCTTCGAAAGACACCTGGAAGGACTCGCCGCTACCGCGGCCTGTGAACGTCTTGAAGGAGACGTCGCTCCTTATGCCCGTCCCGACGCCGCCGCTCCAGGCGATGGCGGACTCGGGGTCTGCGAAGGTCGGGGTAGATGTGTCGAGGAGGACGGGCTCCCCGTCGGAGGTCAGCGCGACCTTGCCCGTGCCTTCGAGGACGACGTTATAGAGGCCGCCGGCCAGACGGCTAGCGCCCTCGACCCGCTTGATGTCCCAATCGATGCCCGAGTCGAAAGCGAGGATGTTGTCGCCGTTCACGGTCATGCGCTCGTTCTGGAGGTCGAGGACCATGATCTTGCGCTTGTCCTGCGCCAGGAACAGATCGCCTGTCCCGTTGGCCACCATCAGCTTGACGCCCTCGCCGGTTACGGCCTTCTTGAAGAAGCGCCCCAGGCCGCCGCTCTTGTACTCGAAGCGGACGTCGCCCTGATAGGCGACCATCGTGCCGAGCTTGGCCTGGATCTGGTCGTTCTCCAACCGCACTTTGAGCATCGCCGAGTTCTGCAGCGTGAACCGCCCCTCGGGCGTTACCTCCCTGAACTGCTCCAGGTTCGTCTCGCTCACAGCGTCACCTCCATGACTGGCCGTTCCTTGACGTCATGGTGTACTACGCATCCCGGGGTGTCTGCGTTTCGGGACCAACGATCCCCCGAAATAGGCCGCTCTAAGCCTTCGCTTTGTAGTCGAATTGCGTGTCGGACGGCACCCAGAACTCCGAGATCTTGCCGTCCCTGAGGTGGTAGAAGTAATTCACTTCCGTTTCGACGGGCTTCCCGGTGGCCAGGGCGGTCGCGGTGTAGACGAAACGTATGGCGAACCTGTCCTCCGCGGCGATTATATCGGTGATGTTGGTAGACGGAATCGCCGTACCTTACCCAGTTGGTACGCAGACGGTTGACCACGTCGTCGTAGACCAGATCCTGGGAGCGGTTGTGACCGCGCACGTCTTTGTTATAGAATCGCTCGACCGCCGAGTAGTCGAACGTCTCCCACACCTCGCCCATCAAGCGTTAGGCGAACGCGTGTGTCTCCCTGCTGTTCAAGACTTACCTTCCCTTCTTTCTGTGAGTAGCCCAACCTTTCCGTTCGTGGCGGCCTTCCACCCAGGCCTTCGCCGGCAGGATGTTCGAGGCTTTGCCGCGTGGCATCCTGGCATAAGTCACCTACCCTACCGGTCGTCTAAAACATCCTTCCGCCCAACGGGGCGTTCCTGTCCGGGGAAAGTAGGATTACTTCCCCGCTCTCGTCTGGAACGCCGAGAACGAGCACCTCGCTCTTGAAACCGGCGATCCTCTTCGGCGGGAAGTTGACGACGGCGACGACCTGGCGGCCCACCAGCGCTTCCGGCTCGTAGTGCACGGTGAGCTGGGCGCTCGTTCTCCTGGTCCCGACATCAGGTCCGAAGTCTACGATCAGTTTTGTGGAAGGTTTCCTGGCTTCGGGGAAGGGTTCTGCTTCGATCACCTCGCCCACCCTGATGTCCACCTTCTCGAAGTCTTCCCAGCCTATCTCCGGCAACTCGTCCTCCTTGTCTCTGGGCTACAAGCTACGGGCATCAGGCTTCAGCAAAGGGGTTCGAGTACGGGCGAGATCTCGACTACGAAGAAATGCCTGAAGCCTTTTACGGCAGGTTCCTGACCTCGAAGAGTTCACGCACGACGTGGAGGTTGAGCTTACCTGGAAGAAAGGTGTCGCGCGACCACTGCGCGGGGTGCCCGCTGGTGAGGTACATGGTTTGGATCAGGGATAGCGCCGCAGAGTGGGTTTCCAGAGCGAGCTCTTGCCCGATCATATCTCCCGGCCCGACCACGACGGCCCCGATGGACATCTGGCTGTAGCCGACCGGCACACCCTCCGAAACGAGAAGATCTAGCATCATGGCGTCGGGGCGGAACCGCTCCCTGACTTCACGAACGCCGATGATACTCTCAGGTACCACGTCCACCATCCACGCGCCCGGCTCTCCCTCGATGAGCAAGACGCGCGAGACCTTTACGAGCGGGGTGCCTTCGCCGACCTCGAGCGTGGCGGCCTCATCGGCCGTCGCCCCCGATGCCTCGATAGCGAGGTCCGAGCTACCGAGCTTCAACCCGAGCCGCCCGGCATGGACCGTGTACGTCTCGAGCCGCTCCAGGCCGGCCGCGAGCCGCGCCCCCTCCGGCGGGCGCACCAGGAACGTACCGCTCCCCTGACGGCGCTCGAGCACGCCCCGCTCCACGAGCCGCGCCAACCCGGCCCGCACCGTAACCCGCGACACCCCCAGGGAGTTCACGAACTCGGCCTCGGGGGGGATGCGGTCCCCCGCCTTGTACAGTCCCCGCAAAAGGAGGTCCTCTATCCGCCGCTCGACCTGCAGGTAGAGGGGAGACTCCTTCCGCGTCTCGGGGTTTAGAGGATTCAGCTTGATCTTCGGCCTCGCGTCTCTGGAGCTCTCTTATTCGACAAAATCCTACCTGACGGGACGTAGCCCGCAAGGGAATCTGACGGTGCCTCCACTTGTATGACAAATTGGTATTAATTATAGTGTTATCGAAGCTACAGGGTTGAGACGGGGACGGCTCCTGTAGGTGAGTGGATTTTGGGGAAGGGAGTTCGGGTGAGCGAGCAGGAACGGCGAACGGCGCGAGGGGCCGGCTACGAGGACGTCGGGTCCGAGTACATGGAGCAGCGGCAGCTCCAGAAGGGGGCCGCGGGCTGGGTGCTTCTGGCAGGGCTGGGGGTGGCCTACGTCATATCAGGTGACTTCGCAGGCTGGCACTTCGGGCTCGGCGTGGGCGGGTGGGGTGGGCTGCTCATTGCCACCGTGCTCATGGCCACGATGTACACGGCGATGGTGTTTTCCCTGGCCGAGTTGTCGTCCACGATACCGACTGCGGGCGGTGGTTACGGGTTCGCGCGGCGGGCGCTCGGGACATGGGGCGGGTTCATGACGGGGACGGCTATTCTGATCGAGTACGCCATCGCCCCTGCGGCCATCGCCACGTTTATCGGGGGGTACGTGGATACCCTCACCGGCATCGGCGGGTGGGTCGTGTATCTAGCGTGCTACCTGATCTTTATCGGCATCCATCTCTACGGCGTCGGGGAGGCGCTCAAGCTGATGTTCGCGATCACGGTCATTGCCGTCGTGGCGCTTGCGGCATTTGTTATCGGCATGATCCCGCAGTTCGAGGTGGCGAACCTCTTTTCCATTGACCCGACGAACGCGGCCGGCGCGAGCTCGTTCCTGCCTTTCGGGATAGTGGGCGTCTGGGCGGCTTTTCCGTACGCGATCTGGTTCTTCCTCGCGATAGAGGGCGTGCCGCTCGCCGCCGAGGAAACGCGAGACCCGTCGACGGACATGCCCAAAGGCCTCATCGGCGGCATGTCAGCGCTCCTGCTCTTCGCGGTGTGCGTACTCGTCTTCGGCCCAGGGGGGGCTGGCGCTGCGGCGTTCACGAGCGACGAGATGCTGGCCGCGCCGTCAGTGCTGCCCCTGGCTTTGACGGAGGCCTACGGGGGTAGCAACGCGCTCGTCACCTTCGTCAACATCGCTGGGCTTGCTGGCCTGATCGCGAGCTTCTTCTCGATCATCTTCGCCTACTCGCGCCAAACGTTCGCCCTTTCGAGGGCCGGCTACCTCCCACGACTCCTCTCGGTCACCAGCGGTCGCAGGACGCCGTGGATGGCCTTGATAGTCCCGGGCATCGTCGGGTTCCTCCTCGCGCTCACCGGCGACGGGGCGACCCTGATCAACATCGCCGTTTTCGGCGCGACGATCTCCTACGCCCTGATGATGCTCTCGCACATCGTCCTGAGGAGGCGGGAACCTGACCTCGAACGCCCCTACCGCACGCCGGGCGGCACGGTCACCTCGGGCGTGGCCCTCGTGCTGGCGGTTCTCGCGGTAATCGCAACGTTTATCGTGGACGTCAGGGCAGCGCTCATCACGCTCGGGGTCTACGCGCTCTTCCTCGCCTACTTCGGCCTCTACAGCCGACACCACCTCGTCGCCCAGGCGCCGGAGGAAGAGTTCGCCACCATAGAGCAGGCCGAGTCCGAACTGGCTGGAAGCTAGAGAGGAGCACGAATTGGACACGACGCAGGCGGGTGGACGCCTGGATCTGGATACCCTCCGCTCGGAGGTGGAGGCCGGACGTATAGACACGGTCCTTCTCGCGATGACGGATATGCAGGGCCGCCTGCAAGGCAAACGCCTGACGGCGACCCACTTCCTCGACGAGGTGGTCGAACACGACGCCGAAGGCTGCAACTACCTGCTCGCCGTCGACGTGGAGATGAACACCGTTGAGGGCTACGCGATGTCCTCCTGGGAGCGTGGCTACGGCGATTTCGTCTTCAAACCGGATATGGACACCCTGAGGTACGTACCCTGGCAGGAGGGGACGGCGCTTGTATCCTGCGACCTCGTATGGGAGGACAACTCTCCGGTAGTCGCCTCCCCCCGACAGGTCCTGAAGCGCCAACTCGAACGCCTCGCCGAGCGCGGCCTCGAAGCCTTCGTGGGGACGGAGCTCGAGTTCATCGTCTTTATGGACACCTACGAGGAGGCCTGGCGCAAGGGCTACAGGGATCTGGAGCCGGCCAACTACTACAACGTGGACTACTCGCTGCTCGGGACGGCGCGCATCGAGCCTTTGCTCAGGCGCATCCGCAACTCGATGGCCGGGGCCGGGCTCGCGGTCGAGGACGCCAAGGGCGAGTGCAATTTCGGTCAACATGAGATCAACTTCCGGTTTGGCAGGGCCCTCGCCACAGCGGACGGGCATGCGATCTACAAGAACGGCGCCAAGGAGATCGCCGCCCAGGAGGGCAACTCCATCTCGTTTATGCCCAAGTTCAACGAGCGCGAGGGCAACTCCTGCCACATCCACCTATCCCTGCGCGGTGAGGATGGGGCCCCCGTGTTCGCCAATGGCCACGAATTTTCGAAGACCTTCGAGTGCTTCCTCGCGGGTCAAGTCGCCTGCCTGCGCGAGTTTATGCTCTTCTTCGCC
>DATDKB010000090.1:0-5600 GCA_036520255.1 Rubrobacter sp.
CTCTTACGCCCAACTGTCCCGGACTTCCACGTCGACCACGATGGGGCTCTCCGGGTCCATCACGGCCTCGCGCTCGGCGCTTGCCATGTGACCTCGCACCCACTCCGCCGCCTCTTCGGCGTGGGCGGCCTCTACGCTGAGGACGACCTCGTCGTGCACGGAGGCGTTCAGGCGGGGGTTGCCCGGGCAGTTCTTCCGGTCCTCGAAGAGCCTTGCCATGGTTAGCTTGATGGCGTCGGCGCCGGCGCCCTGGACCGGGCTGTTCTTCGCGGCGGTGTGCGCGATCACGCCGGACGACATCCACTTCGGTAGCTTGCGGACCCTGCCCATTGGGGTGGAGGAGGTCCCGACGCCCCTTTCGCACTCGGCCTCGACGAGCCTGTGCCAGGCCGCCAGTTCGGGGTAGCGCTCGAAGAACGCCTTTCGGTACGCTTCGGCTACCCTGGGCGTCATCTCGACGCCGTAGTTGTTGCGGGCGTACTCCATCAGAGTGGGGGCCTTGGCGCCGTAGATGAGGGCGAAGTTGACGGCCTTGGCGAGGGTGCGCTCGCCCTTGGTTACCTCCTGGGGGGGCTTGCCTGCCAGGGTGGCTGCCGTGGCCGTGTGGACGTCTACCTCGCCCTTCTGGAACACCTCCAGCATGTGCCCGTGCTTCCCGGTCTCCCGCGCGGCGACGGTGCCCGCTATCAGTAGCTCGACCTGGCTGAAGTCCGCGACCACGAACTTATCGCCCTCCCTGGGGCGGAAGACGTCGCGGATCCGCATTCCCTCTTCGCTTTGGCGCTCCCCGCGGCTTGGCACCTGCTGGAGGTTCGGCCGGCGGCAAGATAGGCGTCCTGTAGAAACGGTGTCGAAGGACCCCTTGATGGTCCCGTCTTCTCGGATCAAGCCGGCGTACTGGCGCGCGAAGTCCCTGTAGTGCTTGTCCAGCGCCTTGTACCTCAGGTACGCTTCGACGAGGCGCCTGGCGGCCTCCGGCTTCTTGATGGTGCGGAGGGCGTCGGCCGTGGTCGACGGCTCGCCGGTCTTCTCGGTCTTGGGGTAGGTCTTCTTGTTCAGGTTGGCACCGAGGAGTTCCAGGATCTCCCGGATGTGCGGGGCAACGTTCAGGTTCCACGGCCTGCCGTCAGAGGATGGTCCGGGGGGTAGGAGATCCCCTACCTCTTTGAGGGCAGCCTCGCTCTCCACCTTGTACTTCTCGGCCATCCGCAGCGCCACACCCTTATCGGCGGGGAAACCGTTCAGGCTCATGTCGACCGTGGCGGCAAAAGCCCTAGATTCGAGGTCCACGATGTCGCCCATCCCTAATTCGCGCAGTTTGTCGAGTAGCGCGTCCGCCAGATCCAGAAGTATGGAGGTGTCCTCCAGGGCGTATTCCACTTGATCGGCCGAGAGCCTCGGTGCGGACCAGTCGCTCTTCTGCGACCCCTTGTTCATCGAGACGCCCAGGTACTCGTGCGCGACGTGCGCAAGCGCGGTCATGCCGACGTCCTTCTTGCCGGAGCCGTAGAGGTCCACTCGGGTGTCCCTGGGGTCGGGAACCTTCCACATTCCGTTGTCGGGCTTGGACCTATCACCGCCCGCGGCGTAATGGTGGAGGGTGTAGAGGAGCTGGGTGTCGTGCACCCTGCCCTCGTGCACGTAGCCGTAGCGGGACCTCAGCACGCCCAGGTCGAAGGCGCCGTTGTGGAAGATAAGGGTCTTCTCTTTGAGCGCGTCCAAGAGGGGCGCGGGATCCACCTTGGTGACGTCTACCAACACGTTGGTGTTCGCGGTGGCTATGGAGATAACCCTGGGCACGGCGACGTCGGCGTCCGTGGCGTACTTCTTGCGAGCGCTCTCCTTGATCTTGGCCAGCCGGGACTTCCGCTTGTCCACCTTGGGGCGCCGCTTGAGCTTCGCGAGCTGATCCAGGTACTCGGCCAGGACCTCGCCCTTCCAACCGCGAGGCGGCATGATTTCGAGGTCCAGCGCGACGGAAGCGGCCGAACGTACGTCCTCTACCACTTCTTCCAGGTTTGCGGCGTCTTCTACGACGCTATTTGCTGCTGCATCATCCTCACCATCCCTATGTAAAGGTGATGGTGATGCAGCAACATCGGGCGGGTTCAAGCCCCATATTTTCTTGCCCTTCTTGCCTCGCGTTCCCACCTCGAACACGGCCCCTGCCTTGCTCATCTGTGGGAGCACGGTATTGCGCAAGTAGTTGTAGCTGAGGCCGGTGTCTTCGGATAGTTCTTCGGTGGTCTTGTTCGAAGCCATGAGGGACCTTCGCACCCGCACCTCTGCGTTGGCACCGTTGCCATCGGCACCTTCCGACCCTTCGGGGGTTCCTTGGGGTTCGATGGTTATCTCGTTGTCGCCGAAGCGGGTGAGCAGCGTGATCTTGTGTCCTTCGTCCGTGAAGGACGCCTTTTCGTTCACCAGTTGGGTGTTCCGCTCTCCCTTGCGCCTACTCTCGCCGTCGAAGTCCTTCACCTGGAATATGTAGCGGCCGTGGTACTCCTTCGCGACCGACCCGAAGATGTGATTACCTTGGTGCGGCTTGTGCTCGACCAAGATCACGGCCACGCCCCGGGAGAGGAGGGGATCCACGTACTCCGTTGCGTTGTTCCTAACGTCCTTGTAGTTCTCGGGGTCCCCACGAACGGCAAACCCGAACGAATCCACTATCGCGGCCTTGGCCTGCACGAGGTCGCATACCTCGTGCAGCTTCTTGAAAGATTCCGTGGGGGGCACGCCCTTCATGTCCATGTAATAGAGGTCGTGGGGACGCCCCACCCCCAAACCGTTGCACAACGCCTGGGCGCGGCCGTTGAAATCGTCCCTGCTCAGCTCCGAGTCGAAGAAGATCACCGGGCCATGCTCTTCTACGGCGTATCCCAGGGTGCTCGAAACCTCCGGCGAGGCCACGGCGAGGCCCATGGTTAGGCAGGCCAGAGACTTCAGGGTGCCACGACCTCCGTAGACGTACGTGGGCTGCCCGGACTCCAGGACGTGCCTGATCATGTACTTCCTGGGCTTGGGGTCGCCCATGTTTACGAACCTCTCGACGCCGAGGGCCTTCAGGGCGTTCTCTAGTGCTGCATCATCCTCACTATTACCTGGGTGGGTTGATGATGATGCAGCACGCTTTCTCTGGTCTATCCGCCAGCAGGCTTCCGCTATCTTCCCCTGCATGACGCGATCGAACAGCGTGTCGTCTTCGGTCGCGAGCGACGCCAGGTGCAGCTCGCTAAGGTCCTTCCAGCTCATTGCGTAAGCTCCACCTTCTCTAGGCGCCCGTATAGGGCTTCGGTTGCCGATACCTTCTCCCACAGTTCCTTGCCGCCGCCGTCCGGTTCCACGATCACCAGGATCCTGGGTATGCCGTCGAGGCAAGAGGCCCACTCGGGTTTCCAGTTTTTCGCGCCGGGCACGCCGATTGCCGGAGTGCCGCGGTACCAGGCGCTGTGGCAATCCGACTCGCCCTCTACCAACAGGACGTATCCGGCCTCCCGCGCCTCGTCCAGGCCGTGCAAGCCGTAGAGCATCGTGCCGTCTCCCTTGCGGGAAACCACCTTCCTATCCCCAGTGAGGGACACCCTGTAGCGGCTCAGCACGTAGTCACCTTCCTCGTTTGCGTAGGGTATCTCTACGGCTTTCACGCCCCACCATTGCGTGTCTTGTAGGGCCACCGCGTCGCCTTTTAGGAACTCTTCGGGCAATCCCTTGGAAGCCGCGTACTGCGCGACGGTGCAACCCGACGCCTTTGGTTCGTCTTCGGCGCGGTAGTAGAGGTCTTCCGGCTTGAGGCCCACCGAGTCCAGGATCTCCGAGTACTCGCAACCTTGGGAGCGGCAGTTGAGGACAATCTTCGGTCCTGCACCGTTTTGCCGGAGGTCGGCGCCCAGAGAAGGGTTGTGGTCGCCGTGTACCGGGCAAAGCACGTCGGTGTCGGTAAGAGATTTCTCTACCTGATCGGAGCCGAAGTGCCTGAGCGTCTCTTTGTACCAGGCCAGGATTTCGGGGCTGAAACGTCCATTGGCACCTGCTAACATTGCCTTACTCGCTTTCCGCCCTTTGGCCCAATCCAAAGGGCTTTTCCTTTGTCATCGTTCGGCGGCCCGCAGGATGTTCTGGGCGCTTCCCACGTCGGCCACGGTCGGCGGGTCGTCTTCGGCGAAGTACCCGAAGTACCCGAAGAGTGTTAATTCCTGTGACAGGTACAGCGGGTCCATGTCGCGAACCCACCGATGCTTCGAATGCATGTCTGTAACCTCCTCCAAAACCTCCTCCAAAACCAGGGGCGCACGATTGCGGTCGGGAGCCTACTTTGGTTCCCGACCGCAACGGTCTCCGCATCCACAATATGGGCACGCCATGGTTGGGGCGTTACGTGGAGAACGCCTGTTCCATAGCCTCTTCGTCTTCGGGTGCCAAGTCGATGGTGTCCGACTTGTTTCCGGACGCAGAGGCCGCCTTCCGCTTCTTCGGGCGGTTGAGGGAGACGTAGGAGTTCCAGTCAGTGAACGAACCCGGCTTCTTGCCGGTCCTCGGCTGGACCTTGGCGATGAACTCGACGCCGATGAGGTCCTCGGGGACGAATTCGACCTTACCTTCGATCCACTTCTTGCCGTGGATGCAGGTGAGGAAACTGTCCAGCTTGGTGCCCGAGCGGATGGTCCAGTTGTCCATGTCCAGGATCATGTCGCGCTGCTTCTTATCGAATTCCGAGGCCTTCGAGGTGCGAAGTTCTTTGTCGTCTTCGACCCCGAGGTCGCCGTAAAGTGTTTCGTCAATCTTGAGTTCGAAGCGGTCGCCGAACGTAAGTTCGTCGGCCTCGCCCTCTTCGGTGCCGTCGTCGATAACTTCGAGAATGAGCGACAGCGTGGGGGTCCAGAGGTCGCCGGTCTCTTCGTGGAATTTAGGTTCGAAGAGCTTCTGGCCCTTGACCTTGAGGTGGGCTCCAGAGAGGAGCTCCAGGGACGGATCTGATCCGAAGTTGTTCTGGGCTTCGACTCGTCGGATAGGCTTCATTACCTTCCGCCTTTCTTAGGTCTTGTGGCATCCCGTGGGATACCGGTGGTTCTTGCAAGGCGTCTGCGCCACGGAATTGGCGCGGGTGATACGATGATGTTTAAGGAGCGACACCGCCTTCCTTGTCTAGAGCCTCCGATCCACCTCCGCTAAAAGGTTCCGGGGGCTCTGCCTTTGCCCAACGTAATGGGCTCAACACGCGGATCTGAAGAACGCCCTCGCGTAAGTTGGAGACACATCGCAGCACCGCCCTGAGACCGCGAGGGCGTTCTCTTGGCTAAAGCGAGGCTCCTTCGACACCCGAGCCGAGGCACTCGCCTCGGCCCGATAGAAGCACCCACCCCAGCAGCACCCAGCTCGTGCCGACGATCGCGTTGGGCACCACGAATACGTAGAAGTCGGGCCAGTCGGTGGGAACCAGCGTGTCCGGGGCGGGCAGGAATATCAAGAGGTTGCCCAGCGGGCTCATCAACAGCCCGACGGCCAGGGGGAGGGCTTTCCATCGCCCTAGTAGCCCCGACCCGAGCACGGCCACACCCAGCAGCACGATCCCGAGCGGCAGACCCCACACCATCAGCCAA
>DATDKB010000091.1:0-10845 GCA_036520255.1 Rubrobacter sp.
GGCCTCGACGACGCCATCCTGAGCGGCATGGGTGCAATAGGTGGGAAACGGGTGGCGCTCGCGGCGCTCGACTTCCGGTTTATCGGGGGTTCGATGGGGAGCGTGGTCGGGGAGAGGGTCGCGAGGACCATCGAGGTCGCCGGGGCCGAAGGGCTGCCGCTCGTAATCGTGTCGGCGTCCGGCGGGGCCAGGATGTTCGAGGGCGTCTACTCGCTCATGCAGATGGCCAAGACCAGCGTCGCCCTCTCACGCTACATGGAGGGATCCTGGCCTTACGTCTCGGTTTTGACGGATCCCACCTTCGGCGGGGTGACGGCCTCGTTCGCCACAGCAGCGGATGTGGTGTTGGCCGAGCCCGGGGCCAGAATAGGGTTCACGGGCGCTCGCGTGATCGAGCAGACGACCAAGCAGAGGCTGCCCGAGAATTTCCAGACCGCGGAGTTTCAGAGGGAGCATGGGATGGTCGACCGCATCGTCCATCGGCTCAGCCTGAAGACCGACCTCGAACGGTTGCTGGGGTTCTTGCCGTGATCCTCGACTTCGAACGCCCGATCAAGGACTTCGAGGATCGCATCGCCGAGCTGCGGCGGCTCGCGGGCCCGAGCGAGGAGCTTCGGGGCGAGATCTCACGCCTCGAAGACGCCCTCGGCGCGGCGAGGAGGCGCATCTACTCTGACCTCTCCCCGTACCAGCGCGTCCAGGTCGCCCGCCACCCGGAACGCCCGAACTTCCGCGCCTACCGCGACGCCCTCACCGACGACTTCTACGAGCTCTCCGGCGATAGGTTCTTCGGCGACGATCCCGCTGTGCGGGGAGGGCTGGCCAGGATCGGTGACCATAACGTCGTTCTACTCGGCCACGACAAGGGAACGGACGTCAAAAGCAGGGTGAAGGGCAACTTCGGCATGGCCCATCCCGAGGGCTACCGCAAGGTGAAGCGGTTCTACGAGCTCGCCGCCAGGTTCGGGCTACCCGTGGTCGTGCTCGTGGATACGCCGGGAGCCTTCGCCGGGAGGGGTGCCGAGGAGCGCGGGCAGGCGTGGGCCATCTCCGACGACCTCATGACGCTGGCGAGGATACCGGTGCCTGTGATCTCTGCCATCATCGGGGAGGGTTGCTCGGGCGGTGCTTTAGCGATGTGCGCCACCGACTACGTCGGGATGCTGGAGAACTCCTACCTCTCCGTTATAGCGCCCGAGGCGTGCGCCTCCATAATCTTTCGGGACCCCAGCCGGGCGGCCGAGGCCGCAGAAGCTCTCAAGCTAACGGCCGCGGACATGAAAGGGCGTGGGATCGTGGACGAGATCGTCCCCGAGCCCCTCGGCGGCGCCCACAACGACCCCTCGACCACCATCGAAGCCGTTGGCAAGTCCTTGAACCGCGTGCTCGATGGCCTCTCTGAGACGAACCCGGACAAGCTCCTCCAGGCCCGCTACGAACGCTACCGCCGCATCGGCGCCCATGCCTCGGAGAACGGCCGGGCGGGTTAGAGCGATTCCCTTGTAGGGGTTCTTCGCGAACCACCTCGCAGCGTTTTAGATTGCCGGGGTCGATCCGGTGAACTTGCGTAGGAGACCTGTTCGGCCCAAGGCCTGCCCCATACAAGACTCTATTTCCTATTTACTGCGGCGGTCGCCGGCTGCCGGGCGGATCTGAAGTAGTCGTTGGCGGCCGGCAGAAACATGAACACCAGTGCCCCGAAGAGCGCCGCCAGGTGGAAGACTCGAATCGGCGCGACGATGGCGAATAGGAAGTCCGCCTGAGCGAAGGTATCGAGGGGCGAGTTGCCCGCTGCGAGCCACATGATCGGGTCGATCACCAGCGAGAGGGTCCCGAGCCCGCCGAGCAGAACAGTCAGGGTGAGACGGGCCCACCCCTTCCCGCGACGCATCTGCGTGACCACGTAGACCACCACGGAGTAGATGAGTATTCTCACGACAAAGCCAACGCCGACGCCGCCCGAACCCGTGGATAACGGCTCGATGATGCGCACGATCGTCTCCAGGACGCCCGCACCGACGGCGGTTAGAAAGAGTAGGAAAGCCATCTGGACCTCCCCTGGCACCTTCTTCCGCGAGCCGGCGGTGGATGATTTCACGCCGGCAACAGCCACGTGGCCAGCCCCCCTGTCCACGTCTTCGGCTCCTCCTCGTGTCGATGAATGGTGCTCGCTCATTTCCCCAACCTTTCCTCTCAGAACGCCGTCTGGCATCGCCTTCTTTGCCATGCAAGGCTAAGGTTAAGGGTAAACCGGGCCAATCGTCATTGGACTAAAGGCATGAGTAGGGGGTTTATTCGGGTTCATTTCCTCGGAGGTGCCGGCTCAGGCCAACATGCCCAACTCGCGGGCGCGAGCCAGCGCCTCGGCGCGGTTACGCGCCTGAAGCTTGGCGTAGATGTTGCTAGTGTGGGCTTTGATGGTCCCCACCGTGACGTAGAGGTCGGCGGCGATCTCGCGGTTGGTTCGGCCCGAAGCCAGAAGCTCGAAGACCTCAGCCTCCCGCTCCGTAAGGGGTTCGACCAGGGGAGTCGCGGAAGCCGCCCTCTCCTTGCGCCCCCCGGGGCGCGAAGAGATAGGTGTCTCGTCACCGATAGGGCTGCGCGACGCAGGGTCCAGCTTGGGATCGGGCTCGTGGCGGTCTGATGCCCACAACCCGTAGAGCATCACAGCTCCTTGTGTCGTAGCCTGGAGGTGGCCTTTCTTGGCCAGCTTCTCGAGCATACCCGCCGCCTCCTCGACGGTAAGAGTCGTACGCATGGCCGCCGTCGTCGCCGTGAGCTCGCCTAGCTCGCCCAGGGCGCCAAGTAGCTCTCCCTCTCTGTCCGGCTGGGGGCTCTCGGGCCCAACATTGCGCTCTGCCGACCAGCGTGCCTGCAGCGCGGACACTACTGGCACCAGGAGGCCGAAGATGAGCAGGAACCACCAGAGGCTCGTAAACGAAGACGCTGCTATGGCGAGAACCCCGATCAGACCTCCCCACGCTACCAGCCTCCAGTTGAGAACGGAGATGGGTTGGGATGCGGGACTGTCTTGGCGCGACGCGGGGTTCAAGCCGTAGCCGTCGGACGGTTCCTGGGCGCGGTGGCGTTCGATCCGATCCGGCATAGCTTCGTCATGATGCCACCGGGGCGATGAATCGGCAAACAAGTGCTCCGGCGAATCGTTCTAGACAGGGCCAGCCTTGAGGAAGTTTCGCAATTCTCGCGTGGTCTCCTTGGGCCGCTCTTCGGCGAGAAAGTGGCCCGCGTCGAGCGGCTTGCCCGTCACGTCGGTTGCGTACTCGCGCCAGACTGCTTCTACGTCGTAGCTCTTTTCCATCACACCGCGCCCGCCCCAGAGGGCGAGAAGCGGTTGTTCCACCTTACGGGCTTCGTCCCAGTCCTTCTCGTCGTGGATGAGGTCGATGGAGGCGGCGGCCCTGTAGTCTTCGCAGCTCGCGTGGATCGTGGCCGTGTCGAAGCAGCGTTCGTACTCGGCGAGGGCTTCCGGGGCGAACGTTTCTAGGGGAGTGCCCCAGCCGCCGAGCTTCTTTCGCAGGTAGTAGGCGGGATGTGCCTCGATCAGGGTCTCCGGAAGGTCGTATGGCTGGATGAAGAAGAACCAGTGATAGTACGCCGTCGCCAGGTCCTTGCCCACCGTCTCGAAGACGTGGCGCGTCGGGACTATGTCGAGCACCGCGAGCTTCGTGACGCGGTCCGGGAAGTCCAGCGCCATCCTGTGCCCGATCCGCGCTCCCCTGTCGTGCCCGACCACGGCGAAAGAGTCGAAGCCCAAAGATTCCATCACCGTGGCCTGATCCGCGGCCATGGCACGTTTGGAGTACGTGGAATGGTCCTCTTCCCCGAAGGGCTTGGAGCTGTCGCCGTAGCCCCGCAGGACCGTGGCCACGATCGTGAAGTCCCCGGCTAGTGCGGGGGCGACCAGATGCCACATCGCGTGTGTCTGCGGATAGCCGTGCAGGAGCAGCACGGGCGGCCCGTCGCCCCCCGAACCAGCTCTATCTCGGCTTCGCGGGCCTCTGCCCGCTCCTTCTCAAAGCCCTCGAACATGTTCTCAGCCGAAGAACGTCTCGACGACCTTGTAGAAATCATCGGGGACTGTCTTGGTCTCCTCGGTGGCCTCAGAGAGGTCGACGGTCACGATGTCGTTGCCCCTGAGTGCGACCATCTTGCCCCACTCGCCGTTGTGCACGGCCTCGGCGGCCTTGAGCCCGTAGCGGGTGCTCAGGATGCGGTCGAAGGCAGTGGGGGTTCCGCCGCGTTGGAGGTGACCGAGGACAACGTGGCGTGTCTCGATACCGGTGCGCTCTTCGATCTCGCCCGCAAGTGTCTCCGCGATGCCGCCGAGGCGTACGTGGCCGAACTCGTCCGTTTCGGCGTTCTGGGTCATGAACTCTTCCGAGAGGGTCACGCCCTCGCTCACGGCGATGAGGCCCCACTTCTCGCCCTTTTCGGCGCGCTTCTTGAAGATGTCCGCGATCTGATCTAGGTCCGGTTCGACCTCGGGGATCAGGGTGACGTTCGCGGCGCTCGCGAGGCCTGCGCCCCAGGTGATCCAACCCGCGTGCCGTCCCATGACCTCGACGACGACGACCCGCTCGTGGCTCTTCGCGGTCGTGCGGAGCCTGTCAATGGCCTCGGTCGCTATCGATACTGCGGTGTCGTAGCCGAAGGTGGTGTCGGTCGCGGAGAGGTCGTTGTCTATGGTCTTGGGACAGCCTATGACCTGCACCCCGAAGTCGTCGTAGAGACGCTTGGCAACCCCTAGCGTGTCGTCGCCGCCGATGGCTACGAGGGCGTCTATGCCGAAGTCTTCCATCTGCTTGACGACCTTCTCGGCGTCGCCCTCGTTCTTGTAGGGGTTCGTGCGCGAGGAGCCGAGGATCGTGCCACCTTCTTGGAGGATGTAGTGGACGCTGTCGGCGGTCAGCGGCATCACGGTGTCTTCTTCGGGATCGAGGAGAGATTTCCAGCCGCGCTTCAGGCCGCGCACCTCAAAGCCGTAGTCGTTATCGCATTTGGTGGTGACGGCCCGGATCACACCGTTAAGTCCAGGCGCGTCACCGCCACCGGTCAGCATCCCCACCCTGCGTACATCTGCCATCGGCTCCTCCTTCGCTCTGAGACGAATGAGTAGTCTAGCGTCTCTGTAGCCGGCTTTCACCCAGGCTCTGATAGCGGGCATACGATCCCATAAAATTCCCAAAATGGTACGTATTCTGTTCGTTTGTACGGGGAACATCTGCCGCAGTCCCGTCGCCCAGGGCGTATTCGAGAGCGTCGCGCGGCGTGAAGGGCTGGAGGGCGAGATAACGGTAGACTCGGCGGGCACCCACGGCTTCTACACCGCTGGGGAGCCGCCTGACCCGAGGGCGCAGGAGAGCGTGCTCTCCCGCGAAATAGACATCTCGGGCCAGCGGGCCCGCCTCCTCGACCCCGAAGACTGCGAGAGATTCGACTACATCCTGACGATGGACGAGGCGAACTACAGCGTGGCTTCGGCCCTCTGCCGGGGAAACGCCGTCGTCCGTCCGTTCCTCGACTTCGCGACCGACTCGCCCGAGCGTGAGGTCCCCGACCCGTACCACGGTGGATCCAGCGGTTTCGAACACGTCCTGGATCTCATAGAACAA
The DNA here is from genome assembly GCA_036520255.1 of Rubrobacter sp. Taxonomy (GTDB): domain Bacteria; phylum Actinomycetota; class Rubrobacteria; order Rubrobacterales; family Rubrobacteraceae; genus Rubrobacter_D. Next base: position 5,634 of record DATDKB010000091.1, read on the forward strand.
GCCTCCGAGGGGCTTCTGCGGGAGATACGGGGTCGGCCTCCCGGTGGCTGAGAGGATCATCGCCTCGGGCGTCGAGGTCTCGCTGGACGAGCGCCTGAAGAGCGCCCGCCCGATGGGCGGGGGCTGTATCGGCGAGGTCTACAGGGTAGAGCTGGAAGACGGCACCCCGCTGGTCGCCAAGGTAGATAGAGAGGGCGAGGCGCACCTGGAGCGTGAGGCATACATGCTTCGTTACCTGCGCGAGAAGAGCAGCCTACCCGTCCCCGAGGTCTACCACGGTTCGGAGACGCTGCTTCTGATGGAGTTCGTAGAAGGACGCAGCCGCTTCTCCGATGACGCCGAACGTCACGCCGCCGAACTCCTGGCAGCGCTGCACGACATCACGGCGGATTCCTACGGTCACGAGAGAAACACCCTCATCGGCAGCCTCGACCAGCCGAACCCTTGGACCGAAAGCTGGACCGAGTTCTTTCGGGAGCAAAGATTGCTCTACATCGCCAACATTGCTCACGGGGCGGGACGCCTCCCGGGAGAAGACTTGCGTCGAGTCGAAAGCCTGGCCGGGCGGTTGGAGGATCTCATCGGAGAGCCAAACCCTCCCGCCCTCATCCACGGCGACGTGTGGAGCGCAAACGTGCTGGCCAGGGACGACCGCATAACCGCGTTTCTCGATCCCGCGCTGTACCACGGGGACCCAGAGATCGAGCTATCCTTCATCAGCCTCTTCGACTCTTTCGGCGCGACCTTTTTCGAGCGCTACGGGGAGATCCGGGGCATAGACGGACGTTTCTACGAGACGAGCCGCGACCTCTACAGCCTCTACCCGCTGCTGGTTCACGTGTATTTCTTCGGCGGCGGATACCTCGGTTCGGTCAGGAAAGGGTTGGCGCGATTTGGGTTGTAAGGGGCGGGGAGAGCCCTCTACCTTCTGTAGGCTACGTACAGGGTGGTCAGGTAACCCTTGACGATTTTGCCGCCAAACTGCCCGTCTATGAGGGCGGCGATGCCGCGGAAGAGACGCTCGCGGGCGTCGTCGCCAAGGCTCCTGTGGCCGGATTAGGTGTCAAGGACGCGCAAGTAGCCCGCCGCGTCGTACGCTTCGTCCCAACGGTATTGCCTGGTCGCCGATACCTCAAACAGGCCCGAGCCTTCTATCTCCGGTGTCCTGCTGAGAACGTCCTCGGGCCGGGGAGGACCCTTGTCGTCGTCGGGATGGACGATCTCTGGCGCTTCTCGCTCGTAGATCCTCTGCGCCTCATGGAAGAAACCATCGCTCACGCTGCTGTGGATGTGTTCGTTCCAGAACCGGGCGACCGATCCTCGGGGACGGAGCGCTCTTCCGCTTCTCGCAGGCGCCACTCCCCGAAGGAACCTGTCTGGACTTCTGCTTGTGGGTACGCTTCGAGGTTGTGGCGGGCGACCGCGGCCAGGTTCTCGCCGAGCTCGATGCAGAGGATCCCGTAGCCGCGGCGGGCGAAGGGCACGGTGGCCTGGCCCGTGCTGCAGCCAATCTCGAGTCTTCTTCCCCCCGCGGGTATCTCGGAGAGCGAGACCACGTCATCGAAGAGTTCCTCTGGGTAACCGGGTCGCACCTCATCGTAGAGTGACGCCACCCCGTCAAAGGTGGTCCTGAGCCTGTTTCTCTTCGCGGACACGACCGCGGGCTAACGCAAGTCCTTCGAGGCGCGGGAGCCGACCACAAGAACCACGGCGTCCTCCGCAAGCGCGACGACGGGGTCCGGAAGCCCCGAACTTGTACCCACGAGCGCTCGAAGCCCTTCCCCCGCGTACGCCGCGGCAACGGCTGCAGAGGAGCCGAGAATGGCCCCCGTCGCGGCACGGCGGTCTTCCGAGACGAACGCGGCGGCGCCGACCAGGCCTCCCGAAGTGGCGCGTCCGAGGAGGGGCAAGATGGTCGTGCGGCTCGGCGTCATCGGCAGCTTGTCCCCGACGGTTTCGCCGAGTTGCATTACGGTGAGCGCCTTCGAGAGGAGTGGCGAGCCAAGGAAGGCTAGCCTGGTGCCGCTGAGGTTCATGTCGCCGCGGCCCGCCGCACGGCTGACGAAAGCCGGTCCAGAGGCTGAGCGCAGGCCCGATATGGCGCCGAGAGCCAGGGCTTTACGGGCGCTCACGCGAGCGCGCTCCATACTTCGAGCTTGGTTCGGATGTGGCGTATGATCTCGTCCGTAAACTCGCTCGTGCCGGCGGACCCCCCGAGGTCTGCGGTCTTGACGCCGTCGAGGATGGTCTCGAAGGTGGCCTCGTAGATGGCGCGCGAGGCGCGGCTCGCGTCCTCTTCGTGAAAGAAGGTGAGAAGCGCTGCGCCGGCCAGGATCATTGCCATGGGGTTGGCGACGTTCTTGCCCGCGAGCGAAGGCGCCGTGCCGTGCGGGGCCTCGGCCATTACGGTCTCCGGGTTTTCCTCCTCGTCGAGTGAGATCAGGAGCGACTCCGCACCCGCGATGGAACCGAACATCTGCATCACCAGGTCTGAGATGCAGTCGCCGTCGCGGTTCAGCGTGGGAATGACGAGCGGCTCGCCGTAGGTCGTGAGCAGAAGCGCGTAGGTGGCGTCTATGAGCTGGGGGTCGTAGCGCACGTCGCGGCTGTTCTCGGCGGCCCGGTCCATCTCCTCTTTGAGCATACCTTCGTAGACGGGGGAGACGGTGTACTTGGGACCGCCGAAAACCTTGGCCCGCATCTTGCGCGCCTGGATAAAGGCGAACTCGGAGACGCCGCGGCATACCCTCCGTGAGATCTTCTCCGTCCTGAACGCGACCTCGTCGAGCCCTTCGCCCTCGCGCCACTCCTTCGCACCATAAGCGTCGTCGACGGCCATGCGGACGACGGAGATGGGGGCGTGCACGCCGCTCGTCGGGTTTACGCCTGGAATGCGCCGCCCGGTGCGCACGATGACGGTTCCGTCGATGCCCTTTCGCAAGATGGCGTTGGGCGAACCCACGTCGCCAGGGTCCTCCGGCGTGACGGTGGCTGCCTTTATGCCGAATCCTGCCTCCCTCATGGCGGCGGCCGCCTCGTATACGGCCTCGTTGTCCGTTGCCCGCCGGTTCTCCAGCGACAGGTCGTAGCGCACGAACTCCACGTCGAGGCCGGTTACCGCCGGGTCGAGCACCCGCAGGGCCTCCTCCAGCAGCTCCTGACCCGTCTGGTCACCCTCCATAACAACAATCGTCTTGGGGTCCAATCGTCGCACCTCTGCAAATAGTCGTTTCGGGTATCATGTAGAGTATACGCCCCGTACGCACGCGTACGAGTGCGCGCCCACACCGCCACGGACCCGTACACGACTGTAGGTGCGGTTCGCGAAGCGCGCGAAATGTGCCGCGAGTTGTAAGCAAAGGGCGCTTGAAGGTAGAATCAGGCATGAATCCGGGGGAATCCGAGAAGGGAGAGTCGCGGTGGTAGCGTTCCTTGCTGTTGCGGTCGTGGTCGTCCTGGTGATCGCAGGCATAGCCTTCGGCTCACGTCCTGGCGGGAAGGACGACGGAAACGAAGCCGCGGGTGGATACTACGGCCCCTACGGAGACGGTGGCCACGGACACCAAGATCATGGCGACGGCGGCGGCTGGTTCGACGGGGGAGGCCACGGGGATGGCGGCTCGGGAGGGAGCGGAGACGGTGGAGGTGGGGGAGGGGGCGATTGACCATCCCCCGACAGAGCACGCTGTCCTTGTTCTCGGCCTCGCCTAGCCGTGCTTCGCATCGACCAACTCGAGGCGCTCCTGTGGCCCCTTGACCGCGACCTCGAGGACGTTTCCTATACCAGGAGCGTAGTATTTGTGCTCGGCGATGTTACGGTCGAGAGGAGTCCATTCTCTGGTCACGAGCACGTTATCGAAGGAACTGTAGGGTACTTTGGCCGACCCGTCTAACTTCAGCGCCCTGGCCATGCCTTCGGCCTCTACCTCGTAATACTCCTAGCGGTACGGTTCGCCGACCTTCGGGTCCGCCGGCATGATTATGCCCGGCTCGGCCCATCCTTGCCGGCCTCCCACGAGCCCTCGGTGCTCTTGGCCTTCCCGTTCTCGTATTCTTTGGAGTATTCGCCGAAATACCAGACGTTGCCCTTCTCGTCCTGTGCGTACCAGTCGTAGGTCTGCTCGGTCAGCTCGCCGCCCTCGGTCACCCTATCATCAACGACCACGCAGTCCACGCCCATGATGTTCCTGGTATCGGAGGTAACGTTCACGATGTCGCCCTCGGTTGCATCCTTCGCCTTGCCCCTATAAACGAGGGTGGTACCCGGCTTTAGAGGGAAGTACTTGTGGCGATCTTTGTCGTGAAGTCTGCCGGGTTGATGTGGGGCGCGTACACTTCTTTTTTCATTTTCGCTGAGGTTCCATTAGTACCGCCGGATGAACCGTCGCACCCGGCCAAGAGCATCATCGCAGCGCCGATGATCGTGAGTAACGCCGCTCGCTGGTCTATGATGCTCCGCACCGCCTGCCGCTCGGGTAGTGTGTTCCGCGCACACTTTGCATTTCCCCTGCATCTTATTTAACAGCGAAACCTGAGAATTCTATCAGGATTCGGGTGTCGATCCGCCCGGCCTGTGGTCTGAGCGGACAACCGCCGTCCGGTTTTGTGCATCGCTAGGTGGACCTTGGAAACGTCGTGTCGCGCTTGTGTGCCTCTCAAGGCAGCTACGAGACTGCCGCGTCTTTCTGGAGGGCTCCAGGTATGCGGGATCATGCATCTGGACTTCAGAGGGGCCCTTCCAGTTCTACAGCGACACGGGCCCTAGGCCGTGAGCTATCGTCACTAGGGCTCGAACACCTCCGCTGGTCGCTACAGGGTCCTCCCCCGCGACCATCGTGGTAACGACTATGAACCGTTCGTAACGGACCAATGACCGCCTGGCACATAGGAGCAAGACAGAGGGCCGGAGTGTCCCGCAGGAACCCCGGCCCCACTGTACATGCGACTACCCTTTGGTAGCCCCTCTAGTTAGGCCTTAGAGACGTTGTCCGCCTGCATGCCCTTCTGCCCCTGGGTCGCCTCGTAGGAGACCTTCGCGCCCTCGTCGAGGCTCTTGAAGCCCTCCCCCGCAATACCGCTGTGGTGCACGAAGAGGTCCTCCCCGCCCTCATCCGGGGTGATGAAGCCGTAGCCCTTATCGTCGCTGAACCACTTTACCGTTCCTTGGGCCATCTCTGGAGCCCGCCTTTCGCTTGTGGGGCTCCACCGCAAT
>DATDKB010000092.1:0-2817 GCA_036520255.1 Rubrobacter sp.
GCCAGCTTCTTCGGAGCCGTGTTGTTCCTGCTCGCGGCGCTTGTGGTCCACCTTCCGAGGCTTGGATCCGGCCGCTTCCGGCTGATCTCGCTCGCCTGCCTGCTCTACATCGGGGGAGGCTTCCTGCTAACGGCTTTCATCAACGTGCCGATGAACGACCAGATAGCCGCCGTGGACCCCGACGCCCCGGCACGAGTTCTCTCTCAAGCCCGCAACGCCTACGAAGACCCGTGGAATAAATGGAACGGAGTGCGCACCGTTTTTTCGACGCTCTCGTTTGTGGTCCTCATCTGGGCCGGTCTGCTTCGCGAGGACTGCCGCAAGCCGTGATCGTTCCGAAACGCCCTCCGGCCAGCCCTTATCAGTCGGTAAAGGGCAGGTTGAGGGCTGACCGGCGCGGGTTTACGCGTAAAATGAAGCTTTCGGGCGCGTACCTACAAAGAACCGGGGAAGATGAGGGCGAACAGGAGGGTTCGGAGGCCGGGACCGCGGGACAAGGGGCGGGAGGTGAAGTCTGCGTCCGGCGGTTATCTGACCCCGATTTTCGTCTCTACGCGGGTCTGGATCGGCATAGTGGTCGTGGGGGTCGTTTTGCTCGCGCTCCTGTTGTACACGGCGCCCACCGTGCCCGCGGTGGCGCTCGGTGGAGTGGCGCTCGCCATCGTACTCTCGTTTCCGGTGCGGGCGCTCTCGCACTTCATGCCGAGGGGGCTGGCGATCCTGTTGACCGTTCTCGGTTTGCTTGGCTTGATCTCCCTGGGATTCGTTTTCCTGGTGCCGCTCCTCATAGAGCAGCTCACGACGCTCGTGAGGAACACGCCCCTCATCGCCAACAGGGCCAACCAGTTTCTGATCGACATCATAAACGCCCTGGACGAGCGTCAGTTGATCCCCGGCTCCGACCCGGAGGCGTTCGGCAAACAGATCGTCACCGACCTCTTCGATCGCGCCCAGAACCTCACAGAAAACCTGCTCAGAAGCGTCCTCGGGTTCATCCCGCGAATCTTCAACTTCGGGGTGACGCTCTTCGGCATACTCTTCGTCGCGGTTTACCTTCTTGTGGACGTGCGGAAGGCGAAGGCGGCGTTCCTGAAGGTAGCACCGACCCGCTACCGCCACGACGCCCGCGACCTGTGGGAGGCCTTCGGTAGTTCGCTCTCCCGCTACCTCGGCGGGCTGGTATTCGTGGTTATGATCCAGGGCGTTCTGGCCGCGGCCGCGCTGTATTTCCTCGGCGTGCGCTACGCCATTTTGCTCGGCGCATGGGTCTCTGTAACGGCGATCATTCCTTATCTCGGCGCGTTTCTGGGCGGAATACCGGCGGTCCTGGTGGCGCTCGTTTTCGGGTCTACCGTCTTCGCATCGAACACTACCACGGCGATATTGACGGTCGTGGCCTACGTCCTGATCCAACAGTTCGATGGCAACTTCCTGACACCCCGTATCCAGGGCCAGGCGCTCCACGTGCACCCCATCATCGTACTCCTCGCCGTCATAGCCGGCGGCGAGCTCGCCGGCCTAGCAGGAATAATCTTCGCCGTCCCCACCCTCGCCGTCTTCCGCGTCCTCTTCGACTTCTTCAGGGTCCGCCTGCGCGCGAACCCCGACCGGGAACCGTAAAGTTCCTCTACGACAAGCAAAATACGCTCTGTTGGACCGTGGTTGTCGGCCTCGGCGTCGGGCCCGTTCGACCTGACGGGCGCATTTCTCACGGAAGCTGGCAGCGGGCTGCCAAGGGGAGCATTATATGCCCTGTGGGCGAACGTAGTGTCAAAGGGCTCACCAGGAACGAGGTGGAGTGACCGTGGCTGAGGATTCGCCGATCAACGACAACGTGGAAGAAGCGACGTCTGCTCGCCAAGACGTCGACGTGCTTTTGGATGTCTCGGAGCTAGAGGTAGACAGGATCAAGCTGACGGTCAGGGATCTCAGGGCGCACGTCTCCGTCGTTGCGGAGCTTGCAAGCCTCGTGAGCCTGCAGGTCGGTGTGGACGCCAGGCTGGGTGAGGTCGATCTCGAGATAGAAGGGGTGAGGGCCAAGGTGCTACTCGAAGTCCGCCTCGATGACGTGCGTGCCATCCTGAAACACGCCCTGGACACGGTGGCGGAGCATCCGGAGATACTAAGAAGCCTGACCCGGGCCCTGGACGATCTTGTGACGGGCAGGCTCAGGGACGCCCTTGGCATGGTCGAGAACGTTCTCGGAAGCCTGGAGGATAACGGTACCGTCGACGAGCTGCTAAAGGGCAGGTTAGAGGATGTCAGGGGCGCCCTTCAAGAGTTCTTGAGCCAGGTGGGAGAGCAGGCTACGGAAGAAGAGAACGCTCGGGAAGGCTTGCCAAAAAGACCTTCTTCCACAGGCGAACCTTGGGGGACTTTGCCAAAGGAGGAATGAGGCGGACAAGACTTCCTGGCCGGCCACGGCCTACCAATAATAAGGTCCCCAGCGGTCCCCGGCCCAGCGTGGAGGTCGGCGTGACTGGCATGTCTTGGAACCTGAATAGGCCCCGAGCCCCGGGTCTCGGACGGGTGGCGCCTACCGGCATCAGAGAGGCAAGACTCCCTGATCCAGGGTTGCCTCATGGACGATAGAAAGGCGAGATTTCGGGCTGCCGCGTGCTATTATCCGCGCCGCAGGAGTGTTGGTAGATAGGTAGGACAACGCGCCTTGTCGCGACAGCTACCAACGGCTCGCAACATGCGTAGCCGTGGTGCGCCGGTACAACCTGACCCTCGCCCCCGCCAGACCGCACGTCCCGGCGTCCCGAGGACAACAGATACAGGCACCAGGCTTCCGTACCTCCCGGGCCTCGACGG